>JACUUU010000095.1 GCA_014859065.1 Anaerolineales bacterium | reverse complement strand
TGTAGCGTTGTTTACCCCATCATCTACCAGTGCGTTAACAACGATTGAGTATGAAAGTGGATGCTTGGCAGATTTTAGGCGTTTATTGGATGAAATTATCCATCCTGGGCGAGACTATGCACACAATATGCGCTGGGGTGATGGTAATGGTCACAGTCATATTCGGGCAGCTTTGTTGGGTCCCTCTTTGACCATTCCGTTCGAAAATCGCGTATTAACACTGGGGACATGGCAGCAAATTATTTTCCTCGATTTTGATAACCGTTCTAGGATGCGTAAACTCATCATTCAAATTATCGGAGATTGATCTTCGGGCGAAATCGAAATTTAGACAAAAAGCTTGTCTATAGATTTATACGCTTTTCTCCAGCGTGCATCGCATTGAAAGCCGCAATTGATACTTCCAGCATCTCCTTAGTAGGTTCACGTGTTGTTAACTGCTGTAATGCCAGGTTTGGCCAGACAAGAAGGCGTACAAATGGCAAATTAATTTTATTAGCTGTCCAGCGGATGTACTCATAAGCCAATCCAGCCAGGAGTGGTAATAGTATCAAACGGCTGGCAAGCCGGAGGGGAAGAGAGAGGGGACCAAGAAGGGCAAACACTATAATAGAAACCAGGACTAAGGTGAGCAAAAAAGCAGTTCCACAGCGCGGGTGTTGCAACGAATACTTGGACACATTTTCAGGATTTAATTCAACCCCATCCTCAAATGCGTTGATAGTCTTATGTTCTGCTCCATGGTAGGCAAAGACCCTTTGGATATCTGGGATGCGTCCAACCATATAAATATAACCCACAACGATTAACAGGCGAGTAAAACCTTCAAAAATATTACCCCACCATGCACTCCAGGATAAATACACTTCAGTTAATTGCCCAACAGCTGCTGGCAACATGAAGAATAAACCGATAGCAAATACCAAGGCAACCAATACAGTACCAAGCAAAGTTCCACCCTCGAGTTTCTCATCTTCGTTGTTTTGAATATTTGCAGAAATGGTTAAGGCGCGAATACCGAGCCCCATTGCATCCCATAACATCACCAGACCACGCAAGAAAGGGATTTTTGCAATACGGCTCTTGTAGATTCCTCCTAATGGTTCTTCATGGATAACGATATTGTTATCAGGAGCGCGCATTGCAATAGCAAAAGATTTGCGTCCGCGCATCATTACGCCTTCGATTACAGCTTGACCACCATAGGTGGGAAAGTTTGATGATTCCATAGCCAGTTAATTATTCACCAGATTAAAGAAGAAGTTTATATAAGTATCGATGCCTCGATACCAGGTTGGAAGATGTAATTTCTCGTTTGGAGAATGGGCATTATCGTCCTGTAATGAGAAACCACAATTAACCGATTCAATATTTAGCAGCTGCTGAAACTGGGCAACCACTGGTACGCTGCCTCCCTCCCGTTTAAGTAGGGGTTGTTTTCCCCATATATCACTCAGAGCTTTCAGCATAGATTTGACAGCATGAGAATCTAAATCTGAAATACTGGCAGGACCGCCAGTCAGTTTCGTAACATCATAACGGATCGTTGTCGGGGCGTTTGCTTTCAGATACTTCTGTAATTGTTCGTATACCTCATCAGGGCCTTGATCCGGCACCAAGCGGGTAGAAATCTTTGCCATAGCCCTGGCTGGGAGAACGGTTTTTGAGCCTTCGCCGATAAAGCCAGAGTACAAGCCATTGACCTCCAGGGTTGGACGAGCACCTGTGCGTTCAACTGGAGCATAGCCGCTTTCACCCCAGAGGGTTGGTGCACCAGTTTGGGCAAGGTAGAAACCTTCATCCATGGGTAAACGCGCCAATTCCTGGCGTTCATTTTCATCTAGATCGCGGACTTTATCATAAAAACCAGGAAGGGTAACACGACCATTTTCATCATGCATTCCAGCTATTAATTCACATAAAGCCTGAGCAGGGTTGTGAACTGCTCCACCAAAAGTACCTGAATGTAAATCGTGGTCTGGCCCATAGACATAGATTTCAAAGTATGCTAAACCTCGCAAGGCATAAGTTATGGTAGGAAGGTCAGCTGAAATCATGCCTGTATCAGGGTTTAAAGCAAAATCACTCTTCAATAATGTCTTGTTAGCGGAAATAAAGGACGGCAAATTGGGAGAGCCAATCTCTTCTTCGCCCTCAACTAAATATTTTAGGTTAATAGGAAGCTGCGATGTGCGTAATATGGATTCAACAGCAAATATCGAAGCCAATACTTGCCCCTTCATATCGCTGGCTCCACGCGCATACAAATTGTCAGCTCGAATTTCCGGCGAGAATGGATCATTTTGCCAGAGATCTAATGGGTCTGGTGGTTGCACATCGTAGTGGCTATAAATGAGGACTGTAGGAGCTTCAACACCTGCAGTGTTCGATTCGGCGAATACGACCGGATGCCCTTCGGTAGGCATGATTTGCACATTTTGAAGGCCGAGAGCGAGCAAGTGCATTTTCAACCACTCTGCAGCTTTGAGGATATCATCCTTTCGCTCGGGTTCAGTTGAAATTGAAGGTATAGTTAGAAACTTTCTTAATTCTGATAGAAAACGTTGCCGGTTCTGATGAGCGAACTCCAAAGCTGCAACTTTAGGGTCATGCATTCGTAGCTCCTTCAAGGATAGATTTATGTAATCACTATAATATACTTAAAACAATTATACCCTTCATAATTTGGTATAGATCTTTATTTGAAAAGTTCAATAATATTTTAGAACCTCGATCATTCAACGCCTTATCTGTCGGACGGAGATAAATGTCAAATAACATACCAACAGAAAGGCCGTATACAAAGTGGTAAAACCAAAGAATTGTAAATTATTGAATGGATCAAGAATACGGGAAGTTACTTCATATATGATGCCTTTAGGTTGTAATAGAAGGTCCCAACTATTCCAACGGGAGATGCGGCCTAGAAAAATTCCTAGTCCTCCCAAAGATAGGGCTATTCCAGTGAATATCCAACCAAGAAACCAACCCATGTATTTTTGAACTAAGGCCTGCATTGTACGCAGAGAGGCAATTGCTAGAAAACAACCTGTCCATGCAAAAGTAGCTAACATACCGATATCGTACCAGATAGGAACTCGAGGATAATCTCTCAAGTGAAGAAAATCGGTTACCAGGTAAGGAGCATTTGGAAAGAAGATAATCCAAAGTAATCCTGGAGCTACTAGTAGCCACCAATGGCGATTAAAGAGATTATCCAATAATGCGGCCATAAGACTACAAATATAAGGCACCCAAGCCAGAAATAGGTTCCATATCAAATTCTGATATAGAAAACTCTGGCTTTGAAAAGCACGCAATGAGAACAAAACACCCGCAAACATGCTAGAAAGCAAGATTGGGTAGAAGAGCTGGCTAGCCAAAAAACGATGAAAGTTTATAATCCCTTGGATTGGATTAATTGTTTTCGTCCTCGGTAATGTCATCGCCAACCTTTATGAGACCCCCAGTGAGGATTTGAGCCCGCAATCCGCCACGGTGAACTAGTGCTACCAGGATCTTCTCGCTAGTCAATTTGGCCAAATGTGAACAAGGCTCGCATAGTTTGAGCCCTTTTAAGACTGTCTCCCCAACGCGGAATTGAACCCCTACGAGATCGTTCAGGCGGATATCGCGGGTGATAATATTCCTGCGACAGTCTCCTGGACTTATAGGAATTTCGTGATCGCGGATCAATGAGTCAATGGTTTCAGCCTCGATCAAAGTGACCTCCTGGCTTGCATCCCCCTCTCGAGAAAATGAACCAGCAGATTGACAATAACGATCTCCCTTTAAACCCTTTCCAAATACTGCTTCTATGCTATCAACTGAAATCATAGGCTGACTGGCTTTTGGAGATATATAAATTGAAGTCACAGAGCCCCTGAGCATTGTTAACTCCTTGTTGCTACAATATTCTCATCCTCATTACAAACTGAGGATGAAATTCCTGCTGTCTGTAAAAGATCCATAAATCCTGCTGATTATATCCGAAATTTTATGTTATTCGAATTAATATTAGTACAATGTCCTGATCCTTTTATGGACGCTAAAGCCATTTCCCTCTTTACGCAAATATTTATGATAAAATATTAGGGAATTAATAAACCCTGGATCGGTGGTCGTCGCAGATCGGTCTGCGCCGGCGTCGAGTAAAAACTCGTCGAAAAGTGCCGCCATCCTAGTGGTGAGTTTCTTCAAGCCAATTTCAGGAAGGCTTGGAAACGATAACTAGCCACCGGTCGCCGATCCATGTCATTATACAAAAACTACTGCCTTCCATACAATATCAAAGAAGCTCTAGAAGCTTTGACGAATGCAACCGGACCTACCAGGATCATTGCAGGGGGAACTGATCTATTATTAGATTTGAAACAAGGCCGCCACCCACCAGTGCACACACTAGTCGATGTGACCCAAATTCACGAATTGTCTGTAATGGAAATTCGTGAAGGGAGAATTTTTATTGGCGCATCAGTACCTCTGAATCGGATTGTTTCGAATGATCTGGTTAGAACTCATTTAGCAGCTTTGGTTGAAGCTTGTGGATTAATTGGTGGGCCGCAGGTACGTAACACAGCGACCCTGGGTGGAAATGTTGCCCATGCACTTCCAGCAGCAGATGGTACGATTGCGATGCTTGCTCTAGGAGCTGATGCTGAGATTGCCAGCATGGATGGTAACAGGTTGGTTGCATTGGAAGATCTGTTCTTGGGACCTGGAAAATCAGCACTTGATCCTAAGAAAGACTTGCTGGTAGGTTTTTTCATGCCATTACAATTCGCAGGTCAATCTTCAGCATTCAAACGTGTCATGCGACCACAAGGTGTTGCCTTACCAATATTGAATATGGCAGCTTGGCTTGAAAGACAGGATGGGATTATAAGGAAAATCCGTTTATCTTTAGGTCCCGCAGGACCTACCCCTTTCCGGGCGCGGAAAACAGAATCTGTTTTGATGGGTAAAGAGGTAAACGATACGTCCATCTCCGCAGCTCAACAGGTATTGTTGGACGAAGCCAAATTTCGAACCAGCCCTGCGCGAGCAACGGCAGATTACCGTAAGAAACTAGCAATTATTTTGCTAGAAGATGTCTTAAAGGCAGTTTGGAAGCGGGCAGATCGAATAAAGAGTTAATTTGTCATTGCTAAGAAAAGGTTGTCACGTGTAGGAGGTTGTAACTTTAATGGATTTTTACGTGAATGGACAGTATGTATCGGTAGAACCAAGTCAAAACGAAATGCTTTCTGATTTGTTGCGGGCACGATTGAAATTGACCGGAACTAAAATCGGATGTGAAGAAGCTGAATGTGGCTCTTGCACGGTGTTAATTGATGGTGAGCCAGTCCTTTCTTGTACATATCCTGCTCAACGTGCTGAAGGAAAACACATTATCACCATTGAAGGCTTATCCTCTCTAGCAGGTAAAGAACGACTTGCTGGTAATGGCAAAGGTGTGAATAAAGGCACTGAAAAAGGTAGATTACACCCCCTCCAAGATGCTTTTATCAGCCATGGAGCAGTTCAATGCGGGTTCTGCATCCCTGGACAGATCATGACTGCTTATGCATTACTGGAAAAAGACCCTGATCCTGATCCAAAGAGCATTCGCCTCGCTTTGAAAGATACTTTATGTCGCTGTGGAGGTTATCCTAGTATTCTCAATGCTATTCAAGCAGCAGCCAAGTCAATGCAAACTGGTAAGCCTATTGCATCACCAAGTATTTCAACAACTCAATCTGCTTATCAGGTCGTTGGAAAAATTCAACCCAGACCGGATGCGATAGGCAAAGTTACCGGGTCAGCTAAATTTACTGATGACATCCAGTTTGATGGTATGCTGCATGCAAGGGTGAGAAGGGCTGGAGTTCCACATGCTATCGTTAAGCACATTGATGTGCAGAAAGCTCGCAATTTACGCGGGGTTGTGTGTGTGTTAACTGCCGAAGACATCCCAGGTGATCATTATCATGGTTTGGTTATCCCAGATTGGCCAACCATGGTTGGAGTGAATGAAAGGGTTCGCTATGTTGGGGATGCAATTGCTATAGTGGCGGCGGAATCTCGTGAAATCGCATCACAAGCAATAGAGTTAATTCAGGTTGAATATGAACAACAACCTGTCATCACAAGCGCACTACAAGCCAAGCGTCCCAGTACGCCAAACCTGCATGCTGATGGCAATTTGCTAAAACATATCAAAGTACGTAAAGGCAATGTTGAAGAAGGGTTTGCTGAATCAGATGTGGTTCTGGAACACACCTTCCACACGGCGATAACAGAACACGCATTTATAGAACCTGAATGCAGCATAGCTCGTTTGGTACCAGCTGAAAACAGCGGTTATAAGGTGGAAGTTTATGTGGGATCACAAATACCTTATGCTGATCGCAGTCAGATTGCCAGGGCGTTGGATCTACCTGAAGAGCGGGTAAGGGTTATCGGCATGATGATTGGCGGTGGTTTTGGGGGCAAAGAGGACATTGCTGGACAGATCCATGCTGCCCTTTTAGCGCAAGCCACCGGTCGACCGGTAAAGCTGTTGTTTGATCGTCAAGAAAGTATGTTAGTACATCCCAAAAGGCACGCCACCCAAATAAGAGTGAAAGTCGGTGCGAAACAGAATGGCCGCTTGACCTCAATTGAGACAGAACTGTTTGGTGATACGGGAGCTTATGCATCTTTAGGAGAAAAAGTTTTAACACGCGCGACGACCCATTCTGCAGGTCCCTACGAGGTAGCACACGCTCGGGCAGATTGTTATGCGATGTATACCAATAACCCACCGGCTGGCGCATTTCGTGGATTCGGTGTCACTCAATCTTGTTTTGCGGTTGAAAGCATGATGGATATGTTGGCGGAGGAACTAGATATTGATGCAGGAGAGTTGCGGCGAATAAACGCTTTGAAAGTGGGAAGCGTAACCAATACCGGACAAACCTTGAGAGAAAGTGTGGGGTTGTTGGAATGCCTTGATGGTGTGGAAAATAAAATCCATCAATATTTGGAGAATTCGCACGAAGCTCCCCTAGCTGTTGGTTCCAAGAACATTTATGCTTCGCGGGTAGTGGTAGATCAACCACACCTCCATCGAGCTTGGGGATTGGCTGTGGGTTACAAGAATACCGGTTTAGGAGGTGGCGCGCCAGATAAGGCATTAGCAGAAGTTGAACTATACTCCGATGGAATTTTGGAAGTGCGTTCGTCGTCTGCTGAGATCGGACAAGGTTTGGTTACTGTATTACAAATGATCGTAGCCGAGGAGTTTGATTTGCCATATGATCAAGTGAAAGTTTTATTATCTGATACTGATCTTACACCAGACGGTGGGCCAACCACAGCTTCACGCCAAACATTTGTTACCGGAAATGCTGCCAGGTACGCTGCGCAAACATTACGTCAGGCAATAACAACCACACTGGCTGAAAAATTTGACTGCCCACCCGATCAAATTCGCTTTAAAGAAGGGTTAGCTCAGGTAAATGGCCATTTCTTGCCATTAGGTGAAGTTGTTGAGGAGATGCACGCTGAAGGTCGAGAACCCCGTACACTTTATGAGTACTGGGCACCAGAAACGCAACCACTGGGTGAAGGTGGTGACATGCATTTTGCATTCTCTTTTGCTGCTCAGGCTGCCGAGGTAGAAGTCAATACACTCACTGGAGAAACACGTGTATTAAAAGTGATTGCTGCTCATGATGTTGGCAAAGCGATTAACCCATTAGGCCTTCAAGGACAGGTGGAAGGTGGTGTGGTGATGGGATTAGGAAATGCTCTGACAGAAAACTTTATTGTGAATGAAGGGATAGTAGCAACCGACCGTCTTGCTCGGTATAGGATTCCATCTATTATTCACACTCCAGATATAATCTCGATTGTCGTTGAAAATCCTGTAACTGAAGGACCTTTTGGTGCCAAAGGGGTTGGAGAAATTTCCAGCATACCCACAACACCAGCAATCACAAACGCCATATACAACGCTGTTGGAGTAAGAGTGGATAGACTTCCGATTGACCAGGAAGATGTGCTTCTGCGGATTACAGTTTGAGCAATCATTGGCATATTATGTAGATGCATATTGTAGGAAAATTAGTCGACTTAATATACAACTGGTTTTTCAGTTTAATACAAATGGGTTGGGATAGATTTAGGAAAATTTTATGGATGTATCTCAGGAAAGAGCTATACCACAATGGCTTGAGTGGGGAAGAGAAATTCAAGCACTCTCACAATCTGGTATTCATTTCGCAGAAAATACCTTCCAGCGAGAGCGGTATGAAAGATTGATGGAAATTGCGGCAGAGATTTTAAGCACCTTCAGTGATTTGGAAACTGTTCCTCTTATGGGATTGTTCAATAATCAAATAGGATACGCAACGCCACGAGTAGATGTTCGTGGGGCAATATTTCGTGATGAAAAATTATTATTAGTCCGTGAAAGACAGGATGGTGGTTGGACAATGCCTGGGGGTTGGGCAGATGTAGGAGATATGCCTTCAGAAGCAGTAGAAAGGGAGGTAAATGAAGAGGCAGGATTCAAAGTTCGAGCCCAAAAGATAATTGGTGTTTACGATGCAAATCGGACTGGTCCATGGGAACTTTTTCATGCGTTCAAGATCGTTTTTCTCTGTGAGATAATTAGCGGAGAAGCACGCACAAGTAATGAAACATCTGATGTTGGTTTTTTCGCATTAGAGAATCTTCCTGAGAAGTTGTCAGGTGAACGCACTAGACCAAGACACATTATGGATGCTTTCTCTAACTTAGTGAATCCTGGTTGTGCGACTATTTTTGATTGAGAAGAAAGGCTGGTTCTAGATATACCGAAAGTCTAAACAGGATGGTGACGGATATATGAGTGATGCGCAAACGCTGATAACAAATGGGAAGTTAATTACCTGGGGTGAACCTAACCGGATACTGGATAGCTACGCCATACTCGTTGATAAAGGTGTAATTTCGAAAGTCGAACCCGAAAATAAATTGATTTCCCAATATCCAGATGCAAAATTATTGGATGCAAGGGGACAATATGTATTGCCTGGAAATATTTGTGCGCATACCCATTTTTATGGAGCATTTGCCAGGGGATTAGCGATACCAGGTAAGCCTCCTAAAGATTTTCCTGAAATATTGGAAAAGTTGTGGTGGCCTCTGGATAAATCACTAACTCAAGAGGATGTGCGAGCTTCAGCCCAAATCATGTTGGTAGATGCTATCCGTCATGGAACGACAACATTGATTGACCATCACGCATCTCCTAATTTCATCTCAGGATCTTTAGATGTGATTTCTGAAGAAGTAGACGCTTCAGGATTGCGAGCGGTATTGTGTTATGAGGTTACAGATCGAGATGGTAAGCAAAAAGCCAAAGCGGGAATCGACGAGAACGTTCGTTTCATCAAAGCGGCTCAAAATCGAAAAATTGCTGATGGGCGAATTTCAGCCACTTTTGGACTTCATGCCAGTTTGACTCTTTCAGAATCAACACTGGAGGCATGTCTTTCATCAATACCTTCAGATAGCGGCTTTCATATTCATGTAGCTGAACATGAAGTTGATGAGTATGACAGTGTGGAAAAGGCTGGTTTGCGTGTTGTTGATCGGCTTGAAAAACATGGTGTGTTAGGACCAAAGACGATTGTCGCACATTGTGTCCACGTTGATGCATTGGAAATCTCGAAATTGGCCTCTAGTGGCACCTGGGTAACCCATCAACCTCGATCGAACATGAACAATGGTGTAGGTGCAGCCCCAATCGAATCACTTCTGCGGGCAGGGGTGAATGTCTGTTTGGGAACAGATGGTTTTCCCCATAGGATGTGGGAAGAATGGAAAACAGCATATTTGCTGCAAAAAGTCTGGCACCGAGATCCACGACGATTGTCTGGGACTGATGTGGCTGAAATAAGCATCTACAACAATGCCCGTCTAGCCCAGGTTTTTTTCCCTGACGCACCTATTGGGGTGATTGAAGTTGGAGCTCATGCCGACTTAATTTTTATTGAATACTATCCACATACACCTCTCAATGAAGACAACCTTCCCTGGCATATTATCTTTGGATTCCACGAGAGCATGATCACTACCACAATCGTAGCCGGTAAAGTCTTGATGAAAGACAGGAAGTTACTCACGCTAGATGAAGAAGCTATTGCTTCCTCAGCGAAAAAACAGTCTTTAGGTGTATGGGAACGCTATTACAAGCAATTTTAATTTTTTTCCTGGAGAATAACATGTCAAAAGATATAAATAAGAACCTTCCAACCATCGCAATCCTTGGTGGCACTGGCAAAATTGGTCCTGGTTTGGCGATGAGATGGGCAAAGGCTGGCTTTCCGATAATTATCGGTTCCCGGCAAGAGAGTAAAGCTCAAAAGACAGCTGAAAGTCTCAAGCAAAAACTTGACCTTGAAAATATTGTGGGAATGGAAAATAAGTTCGCTGCACGTAAGGCTGATATCTGTGTTCTAACTGTAGAATCATCAGCACACCAGTCTGCTATAGAAAGTTTGCGTGAGGATTTACAAGGGAAAATACTTGTCGATACGACCGCTCGGGTTGATTTCCGCAACCCAAAACCGCCTTCTCCTCCATCAGCTGTTAGGTTGGCTCAGCAAAAACTTGGGGAAGATGTCCGGGTTGTGGCAGCATTTCAAAATGTTCCAGCCAATGTATTGAAGGAAGATTTAGATTACCCAGTCGATATGGACGTTTTGGTTTGCTCAGACAATATTCAAGCAGCGGCTACAGTTGTGCAGCTTTCCAGAATGGCTGGAGTGCGTGCTTACTATGCTGGAGACTTGGATAATGCTCTGGTAGTTGAGGGTTTAACTGCATTATTAATTCACCTGAATAAGCATTATGGAGGTCATACTGCTATTCGAGTCACTGGAATTGATAAGGATTGATTGCTTTTTAAGGGTTGATGTTGTGAGCAAATAATCCATTAATTATTGATCGTACGATCACCAGTTCGGTATGGAAATTCTAGAACTCTCATGAGCAAAATGGTCCTCACCCCATTGGAGGGAATCCCGATGATCCGTGCTGGAGATAACCTTGTGGAAATGATATCCAAATCTCTTCAGATTTGTGGATTAAGCCTGCTTGAAGGGGATATCCTGGTGATTGCTCAAAAGATTATCAGTAAAGCCGAAGGGCGTACTGTCAATCTAACATCCGTTACACCCTCGGCTGAAGCTATCGACCTTGCCGAAGAAACCCAGAAGGACCCGAGATTAGTAGAACTAATACTCAATGAGAGCACTGAGGTATTACGTTGTAGGCGCGGATTGATCATAGTTGAACATCGGCTTGGTTTCATTTGTGCTAATGCAGGCATAGACCATTCAAATGTGTGCGGTGAAGGGGATGAGCAAAGTGAGTATGTTTTGCTGCTGCCTCATAACCCGGATGCTTCTGCTGAACATCTCCGCAAACAGTTAGTAGACCTTTACGGCAAAAACATAGGAGTATTAATCATCGATTCTCACGGGAGAGCCTGGCGGGAAGGCATTGTAGGGATTTCAATCGGGATTTCTGGCTTACCGGGGTTGGTAGATTTCCGAGGAGTGGTTGACTTGTTTGGATATGAAATGAAGGTCACACAGGTTGCTGCTGCAGACGA
>JACUUU010000094.1 GCA_014859065.1 Anaerolineales bacterium | reverse complement strand
CAGATGGCCGCTTACTACGACGCGGTTCCTAACCACCCGGTATTGCTTGCCAAAGCTGTGCAACAGGTTGGGGAGTAGCATTTGCAAAGACCGTTTTTAACCTGAATCGGCTTGCCGCTATCTACCCGAATTGACTGTTAGCACAAAAATCAGGCTCTACCTCACAACATCTGCTATAATTTCTCTTGACCGGAGAGGTGCCAGAGCGGCCGAATGGGACGGTCTCGAAAACCGTTGTGGTCCTTGCGGCCACCGTGGGTTCGAATCCCACCCTCTCCGCTGATTTTATCCTTTACTGCTTACCCCAAGTAACCATTCAGACATCGATTGAATATGGACTACCTTACCATGCCGGTGTATAGGTTTTTGGTTGGTATTTTTCAAGAGTAATCCATGCTGTAATTTTAGATTTTGCAGCGCTTCAACAAGGGCACGCAGTTCGCGTTCTCGGGTATGAGGATCATCTAACTCATAGGAAACCTGAATCAACTGCCGGGACTCGGGTAAATAAAAATCAACCTCAAATCCAGAAGGTGTCCGGTAATAATATACTTGCACAGGATGCCCGGTTACAACCCCCAGAAAGCTTTGTGCTGCTCGATCAAGTTTGATCTGATTTGATCTTTAGACAACTTTGAATTCCGTTTCTTTCATTCATAATGAAATGATGAAACTATTTCTTTTCACTGTCAATGAAAACATTACTCAAGAATTAAAGACAAATTGCATCGTCACTTTTTTCGTTATTGGGAAATCATTCGCGGCCGCATACCACCCGAAAGCCACGCAATCGTTGAGTAGTAAAAACGTCGCCAAGGTTGATACCCGGCAAGTGATTTGGGGGCTTTGAATTCATGGACAAAGGTTGTTGAAGCCACTATTACACCTTGCCCACGCCGGCATTGGCTTTTTCAGCACGGTAGGGGAAGAGCTCGCAGCCCCAGGTCTCGCAGTTGAGCAGCTTGCCCAGGATGCTGGCGATCTCGCCTTCACCGCAACAGGGATCGAACAATCGCCCGCGTGTGCCCGCTGGAAGTGGGATAAACCCGGAAGCGTCGCTGCGCTTGCAGGCTTCCGCCATGTACGGCAGGTCTGGGTAAATACATCTTTTTCAATGACTGCAAGTCTCATGTCAATATCCACCGATTGGATGTCCACCTGGAGGGCGCGCGGCTCCCCCATCGGTGACGAGTGGTCCCCTCAAGGGAAAAAAGGTTCGTCTATGGATTAAGCGAGCGTATCCAAAACACTCACTCCTGGGTATACTTGGTCTTTGAGATTGCCTGATGACGGATGGACAGGATAACCCCAAGCTGAGCAAAGCCCAAATCTGGCTACTGGCAGCGAGGCCACGCACCTTGCCGGCTGCAGTTTCACCGGTCATCGTCGGTATATCCCTGGCGTTGGCCGATGGCCTGTTTCGGCTTGGGCCAGCTTTGGCTGCCTTGTTGACCGCCCTGTTGCTGCAAATTGCGGCAAACGTTGCCAACGATGTGTTTGATTTCTACCGCGGCGCTGACACTGCCGAGCGGCTGGGCCCGTTGCGGGTCACCCAGGCAGGCCTCCTTACGCCTAGGCAGACCCTGGCTGGCATGTGGGTGATCTTCGGGCTGACCGGGCTGCTGGGATTGTACTTGACCTACATGGCTGGCTGGCCGGTAATCCTGATCGGTTTGGCTGCCATCGCTGCGGCCATACTGTATACCGGCGGACCGCTGCCCTTCGGTTATTACGGGCTGGGAGATCTGGTCGTGTTCGTATTCTTTGGCTTGATAGCCGTAGGAGGCACGTATTACGTGCAGGCAGTCCAGTTAAACACAGCTGCCCTATGGGCATCCGTATCCATGGGGTTGCTGACCACCAACATCCTGGTGGTTAACAACCTGCGCGACATTGAGACGGACCGTAAGGCTGGAAAGCTGACCCTGGCGGTGCGCCTGGGAGAGAAAGGTGCCCGCCTGGAATACCTGCTCTGCCTGGCAGGTGCTTATCTAGTGCCTTGGATAATGTGGTTAGCGGGCATCTCGTCCGCCTGGGTCTTGCTCTCCTGGCTATCCATACCTGTGGCTGTGCGGCTGGTGCGCCAGATGTACCGGGAAAAAGGACGCTCGCTCAACCTTACCCTGGCTGGCACCGGCAAGTTCGAGCTGCTGTTCGCGATCCTGTTTTCAATTGGTTTGCTGATATAAGAGGTACTTTTAGGGGATATTCAGCGGGCTGATTGCCAGGGGGAAAGCCAGCGCTCCAACCCATCGACTGCGAAATACAACCCCAGCCCCATAAAGCTCATGGCCACGATCCCGGCGTACATAGCGGGGTAATTGAACAGGTTAGTCCCATTCAGGTAAATATAATAACCTAACCCTTTCTGGGTGGCGAACAGCTCAGCGATGTACAGCACTGCCACGGCCGTGCCAATGGATTGGCGCAAGGCGGTCAGGATGGCGGGTAAGCTGGCTGGCAAATAAACGAAGCGGAATAACGCCCGCCGCCCGGCGCCTAGACTGCGTACGCTCTGGATTAACTCAGGGCGGATGGCGGCAGCCTGGTCGCGCACCAGCACCAGGATCTGGAAGAAGAGGATTAAAAAGATGATAGCGATCTTGGAGAACTCACCGATGCCGAAGAACAACAGCAGGATGGGCAAGAAGACTACCTTGGGGATGGGGTAGAGCAGGTAGATTAGCGGTGAGGACAATTTATTCAGGGCTGGCGATTGCCCCAGAATCAGCCCAGTCGGGGCAGCCAGGGCAATGGCGAGGAGCGTGCTGGAGAGCACCCGCCACAGGCTGGCTAGGAAATGCTCCAACAGCCCTTTCCCAAGTTCCTGGATGAAGACCAGTGCAACCACGTTCGGTGCAGGCAGGATCGGCCTTTGCACCAGCCAAGCCACCACCTGCCAGATAGCCAGCACAGCCAGCAGGGCAAGTAACAGGTCCCGGCGCCTCACCGATCCTCCAGGTAGCCGCGCAATTTTTTAACCAATGCCAGGTAAGTGGGTGTGTCGCGGAAGCCAGGCTCGGTAGACCCCGGGTTATCGATGACCATCGCTTGTTTATTGGGCGGGGTGTGGAGTAACAAGATCTTACGTCCCAGGACGGCGGCTTCTTCAATTGAGTGGGTCACAATGACCATGGTTAACTCCTGTTCGATCCATAGCTCCAGCATCAGCTTTTGCAGTCCCTCGCGAGTGGGGGCGTCTAAGGACGAAAAGGGTTCATCCATCAACAGTAAGTCGGGTTTGAGCGCCAGGGTGCGGGCGATGGCGGTACGCTGGCGCTGGCCTCCGGAGATCTGCCCTGGATACTTATGGCGCACATCATCCAGCCCCAGGCGCTCCAGCCACGGGTCGAGCTCGTTTGTCGGTTGGAAGTCTTGTGGGGCGTGTTTGCCGTCTGGCCCATAGAAGGTGCGTACGCGCAGCCCCAATAGAGCATTCTCGTGCACGGTAGCCCAGGGAAGCAGGCCGTATTCCTGCAGGATCAAGCCGGTATGCGGGCGCGGCCGGCTGAGAATCTGCCCGTCCACCAACAGGCGACCCGATTGAGGGAATTGCAGCCCGGCTAGCAGGTACAGCAGGGTGGTCTTGCCGCAGCCAGAAGGCCCCAAAACTGCCCAAGAGTCGCCCCGTTGAGCTTGCCAGTTAAAATCGAAAAAAATTGGCAGGCCGTCCCCGTAGGCAAAGGTCAGTGCTTCGAGCTGGATCATAACGTCAGCTCAGGGCAGGTAGGCGTCGGTGACCGTTTCGGCATAAGACAAGTCTTTGTCCAATAGGCCTTTTCCCTTAGCCCACTCCAGGACATCGTCCCATTGGGCTTGGTTGGGTACACCGGCGGTGGCAAATTTGGGCAATTCAAACGTTTCCAGCAGTGGAGCAGGAACCAGGTTTTGTTCAGCTAGCACCGCGTCCCAGCGGGTGGGATCGGCGTTGATCATGTTAACGGCCTCCTCCATAGCCGACAGGAAAGCTCGGATTGCTTCTGGATGCTGGTCAATGACAGCTTTACGGAAGGTGATGGTGCTGAAGCTGTACTCGGGGTGGCTGGTGTCATCTAGCGCCACGACCGCCCCTTGCTGGATAGCCAGGGAAGACAAAGGGTCGGGTAACATGGCTGCGCTCAGCTCACCTGACTCCAGCAAAGCCATGCGGTCGGTGATACCCGGCACCGCCACGGTCTTGATCTCTTCGGGGGAGAGGCCCTCGGCTTGCAACAGGCGGTCGGTTAGATATTCGATGACTGTCCCCTGGGAGA
Source organism: Anaerolineales bacterium (assembly GCA_014859065.1). Lineage (GTDB taxonomy): Bacteria > Chloroflexota > Anaerolineae > Anaerolineales > UBA4823 > Kmv39. Next base: position 7,407 of record JACUUU010000094.1, on the reverse strand, counting down.
TGCCGATCTCCACGCCTTTCAACCCATGAGCGGAGGTGATGCCGCTCTTTGCGGACGCCAGGATGCGAAAAAGAGGCGCCTCAGCCGTAGCTGTGCGAGCAAAGCGGACGATCTGTACCTGGACCTGCTCGCGGTTGTTAAACATGGTGGTGAGCACTTCGTTGATCATCCCGTCGGCCTCGCCGGAGGCAATCAACTGGTCCCGCACCGGTGCAGAGGCAGCCGGGATGAACTCGACCTCTAAACCCTGTTCATTGAACAAGCCTTCATTTTGGGCTACGTACAGCGGCAGGGTTTCCAGCACGGGGATGACGGCAAGTCTTAGGGTCACTTGGCTGGGGGCAGCTGGCGTTGTTGGGGAACAGCCGCTCATGGAAAGGCTGGAGAAAAGGACGAACACAACCAGGATGCGGAAAGTGTTCTGGTTTAGCATAAAAGGGATATTCCTCCTCAGGTTTTTACTTTCGAAGCGCCGGGTAGAGGCTGGGGACCAGCCGCTGTCCGGGGTCTGCTATGGTGGCAAACAACTTGCACAACCAGTGATTATAGCACTTATTCGCTTAAGAACTGTTTGCCAGTGCGATCACAGCGCAGGTTATGACCGCAAGCCAAGTGCATATAGTAGACCTGATCGGCGGAAGTTTCCGGTGGGGAGTGATTGATGATGGAGTCTCTCCAGAAAGAATTAATGGCTTTCAAATTCCCCTTGACCTTCCAGTTACTGGAAGGTGTAGAATATTCATAAGTTGAGGTGTGTGATGAAAATAAGCCAACTTGCAAGAACGACTGGTCTGTCTGATAGAACCATCCGCTACTACGAGGCGATCGGTGTTCTTCCACAACCCAAACGCCTGGCGAATGGATACCGGGTCTATGCTGAATCTGATGTGGACAGGCTCAAATTTGTGATTGGGTTACGCCGGCTGGATTTTTCCCTGGATGACATCCAAGAAATCCTGGCAATGCGAGACCGTCATGAAGGGTCGTGCCGGGTTGTGTTGGAACTTCTAAGCGTGAAAGCCGAGCAAGTATCTCAGCGCATCAATGAGTTGCAGCTCCTGGAGGATGAACTTCATAGACTGTATCAAGCTGGGCTGACTTATCCCCTCGATGACGTGGATGGAAAAGATTGCATCTGCCATCTGGTTACAGAGCGCGATCGATCGAGCTAAAAAAATTTATTGGTTATTAGGAGGTAGAAATGTCGAAGCAAATCGATCTTAAAATCCAAGGCATGACATGTGAAAACTGTGCAACCCATGTACAGAAAGCTTTATTAGAAGTGCCTGGCGTCCTCGAGATCAACCTGCCTGGGTGGCAAGCTGGGAGAGCCACGGTTACTGTCGAAGAGCCTGTGGAGAGCCAGAATCTCATCCAGGCTGTACAGCAGGCTGGTTATCAAGCTTCAGAACAGGCCAAAAAAACTATCCCGGAAGAGAAAGTTGGATTGAATATTGAGGCAAAGCCAGGCGACGATCGACAATTTGATCTGATGGTCATCGGGGCTGGTTCTGCCGGTTTTGCCGCGGCGATCAAGGCAGCCGAGCTGGGTTATCGGGTGGCGATGGTGGAGGCTGGAACTATCGGGGGCACCTGTGTCAACATAGGCTGCGTGCCGTCGAAAACGCTAATCCGCGCCATGGAGCAGTACCACCTGGCTGGGAGGCAGCGCTTCCAGGGAGTACATACGCTGCCCGGCGCGCTCAATTGGGCACAGGTGATCGCAGATAAGGACGAGCTGGTGGCTGAGATGCGCCAGTCCAAGTACGTCGATGTGTTGGCTGCCTTCCCCGAGATCACTTTAATCCAGGGACACGCCCGCCTGACTGGGGAAAGCAGCGTCGAGATCGACGGAAAAGCCTACACTCCTGGAAAGATCCTGATCACCACCGGTGCGCATCCTTGGGCGCCTCCCATTGCGGGTCTGCAAGGAGCGGGGTTTTTAACCAGCACTACCGCCATGCAGCGAAAGGAGCTGCCCCACTCGATGATCGTTTTGGGTGCCAATGCGGTGGGTTTGGAATTAGCCCAGACCTTTGCGCGTGCGGGCGTGCTCGTCACCTTGTTGGAAGTGCTTCCACGCATCGCCCCTTTCGAGGATGCGGAGATTAGTGACGCGTTGCATGACTACCTCGAAGGAGAGGGTTTACAGATCGTCACTGGCTTTCAGTCAACCCAGGTTGAGAAGGTTGATGGGCGCTACATCATTACCGGCTGGCAGGACGAACAGGAGATAGTCTTCGACGCCCAGGAGTTGCTTGTAGCTACCGGACGTCATCCGAATACTGCCGGTATGGGCTTGGAGGAGGCTGGGGTCAAGCTGGGTAAACGCGGCGAGATCCTGGTGGACGAGACCTTGCGCACGGAGAACCCGCACGTTTACGCTGCCGGAGACGTCACTATGCAGGATATGTTCGTCTACACAGCAGCCTACGGGGGTGCTCTGGCTGCCGAGAACGCCCTGAGCGGAGCCGGGCGTGTCTACGATGCTGCTTACATCCCGCGCATAACTTTCACTGACCCACAAATTGCCAGCGCCGGGTTAACCGAAGATCAGGCGCGTGAGCAAGGCTATCCGGTCAAGACCAGCGTGCTTCCCATGAGCTTTGTGCCCCGCACCCTGGCCGCCCGGGATACCCGTGGCCTGATCAAACTGGTGGCCGATGCCGACACAGACCGCTTGTTGGGCGCTCACATCCTGGCTCCCGAAGGTGGAGAGATGATCCAGACAGCCGTGCTGGCAATCCGCTTTGGCATCACGCTCACCCAACTGCGTGAGACCATGTTTCCTTACCTGACCAACGTGGAAGGGCTTAAGCTGGCGGCGGTGGCTTTCGAAAAAGATGTGGCAATGTTGAGCTGCTGTGCAGGATAGAGGCCAGTGAGATCGGGGTATTTGTCCCCTCGATCAACCGATGAACCTACCAGATACTAATCTCGTCCTTCACAACCCGCTCCTCGAACAAGCACTTTCGGCCAGATGCGGACACTTGAACCCATCCTTCTGATAGGCTTTCACCAAATGCTGCCAGCTCTCCGATTAAGTGCCTCTTTATAGTATTTTCTGACTGGCTGTTATCTATCTGCCCGGATGCATCTAATCCGCCGGATGTATTTTATCCGCCTTGTGCAGCCTGACTTGCTCTTCTATCCAGGGGTACGTCTTGGCGATGCCATCCTGCAGGAAATATTTCGCCCTCCACCCAATCGAATATATGCGCGCGTTGCTGAAATTACGTGAATGCACCCCCACTGGACCCTCCACGTAATTCTTCTCGATGCGTTTGCCAGCAACCTCGGCGACCGTATCTACCAACTCGTCAACCGTGACGTACTGTGGGCAGCCGATATTCACCGCGCCTTCCAGATGCGACTGCATCAGCATATAGATACCGTCAACCATATCGTCCACGAATGTGTACGATCGCACCGCATTTCCGTCTCCCCACACCTCGATTGCAGCCCCGTCCTGTGCCTCAGCGACTTTGCGGCAGATCGCAGCTGGTGCTTTCTCCCGGCCGCCTGTCCATGTCCCCTCCGGTCCATAGCAGTTCTGGAATCTGGCGATCCGCACCGTCATCCCTCTGTTGCGGGCATACGCCATCGCCATGCGCTCTGCATACAATTTCTCCCAGCCGTACTCGTTATCCGGGTTGGCAGGGACAGCTTCTTCCTCGCTCATTTCCGGCTCGCCAGGCTGCATATCACGGTAGACACACACGGATGACGAGAAAAAGTAACGCCCAACACCCGCCTGCGCCGCCTGGTGTGTCATGTGGATGTTGATCAAAGCGCTGTTGCGCATGATTTCACACTCAGCCGAGCGAATGAAGCCCATGCCTCCCATATCAGCTGCCAGCTGGTAGACCTCATCGAATGGTCCTTCTCCCAATGTGAGCGCTGCCCTGCAGTTCTGCTCCTCTCTCAAATCGAGCAGCAGGAATTCATCCGCTGCAGAGGGAGCAAACTCATGTTCTTTGATGTCCACCCCGCGCACCCAATAACCTTCCCGTTTTAGTTTCTTGACCAGGTGCCCGCCGATGAACCCACCAGCACCGCAGACTAAAGCTTTTCTCATTGTTTACCTCTTAAATGAATATAGTTGCACAATCATATATGAAACATCTCTTTCGGCTTGAATTATACATGATAAGGAAAGCGGTTTACGTATTCCTGAATCTGATGCCAGCCTGCCGACACAAATATCTGTGCGCGTTTCATGGACAGGTTCAGTCCTGCTGCTGCTTATCGGCACAATCGAGCAGCGTTCCGGGTCTTTCGCCGAAATATTGGCTGAACCCTGGGTCGAAACCTCCACCGAAACCTTCGCCCGAAACATTTGCCGAAACCTTCGCCCGTGTCAATTCAAATGAAATTGTTACCGAAAGGGTATCGTTCTACCAAATGATAATGTTACCGAACGAGTCCGCGTCGCCTTGACTGATCCTTGTAGACCAGATAAACTTATTCAGAAGATTAAGTTTTTCCTAAATCTTCTCGCCAGGTCAGTCAGGTTTTCAGAATGCGATCAACCCAAGATACTGCCCTATTCAAGATCCTCGCTCACCCGCTGAGGTCCGCCATCCTGAGACGCCTGATGGCAGATGCAGCCACGCTTACCCAGCTTGGTGAATCCTTCAACAAATCCCCGGCTCACATTCACCACCATTTGAAGGTGCTCCAGCAAGCTGGTCTGGTCGAATTTTACTCGGCGCGTATCGTGCAGGGTGGTCCGGAGAAATATTACCGCGCCATCCGCAAAGCGCTGTTCATTCAGCATGCAGTCCTCCCGGAGACCCCTAAGGGAAAAGTGAGTATTGCCATTGGTTCGATGGATTCCGGTATCCACCTTCTGGCAGGTAAACTTGCGCGCAAAAAATGGGCTATCTCGCTCATGCCCGTCGCGCTCTCCAGCATGGATGGTTTGATTGCCTTACGGCAGGGGTTGTGCCAGATGAGCACCTGCCATCTCATCGACACACAATCCGAGCAGTACAACCGCCCCTTTATCAACCACCTGTTTCCGGGACAGGCTATGGCTTTGGTTCGCGTTTTCCAGCGCGATGAAGGGTTGTTAGTTAAACCCGGCAACCCGCTTGGGATCCACACCCTGGCAGACCTGCTGCGTGAGGATCTCTTTTTCGTCAACCGCGAACCGGGTTCCGGTGTGCGCCAGTGGCTGGATCTAAACCTCAAGCTGAGTGGAATCCAACCTGCGGCCATATCTGGTTACTCCAATGGTGTCCATTCTCATACAGAGGTTGCGCGCGCTGTCCAGGAAGGCAGAGCGGACGTGGGCATCGCGATCGCTGCCAGCGCCAGGGAATTGGAGCTGCATTTCATCCCCCTGTTCGAAGAACCGTATGAGATCGCCATGCCGCTCAACTTAGTAAACAACGATCGATATGTGCCTCTGTTTGAATATCTAAACTCTAGTGAATTTCGGGCTGTTATACACGGATTGGACGGATACACCGCCTCACAAAAATCAGGAGAAATCGAAATAATCCAATGATGATGGCAATTGTTTGGGGTTCAAATTTCAATCTCTCTTTTGAATCCCGATTGCAGTGATCAGACTATGAGAACTAGATTTTTACTCATCTTATTGAATACCTTCTGGTTGGTTGGATGCGTTTTTGGGCAGCCAGCCGGCAGCGGTGTTGGGTCACAGGAGATCACCGTTTTTGCAGCCTCATCCCTCAGCGATGCTTTCGATGAGTTAGCTCAGGCGTTTCAGTCTCAAAACGATGCTGTTAAAGTCACTCTCAATTTCGCTGGCTCGTCACATTTAGCTGCTCAATTAAAAGAGGGAATTGCTGCCGATGTATTTGCATCCGCTAACCCAGCCCAAATGGGGATTGTGATAGAAACGGGCTTGGTTGAAGCCGGCACTGAGGTGCTCTTCGTATCGAACCGCCTAACGGTTATTGTGCCCGTCGATAACCCGGCGGGAATTCGTTCATGGGAAGACTTGGCAAAGCCTGGTGTTCGCTTGATATTGGCAGCCAAAGGTGTGCCTGTCCGTGATTACGTTGATGCAATTGTAATTGCTATGGCAGTTGACTTTCAAGACCGCTTTTACGCCAACCTGGTGTCAGAAGAGGATAATGTTCGCCAGGTGTCGGCGAAAGTAGCCTTGGGAGAGGCGGATGCGGGTATCGTTTATTCTTCCGATGTGACACCTGCGATAGCGGATTTGGTGCAACAAATCGCCATCCCCGACGCTCATAATGTGACTGCACCCTATCAGATTGCGCCGCTGGTTGATGCCCCCAGCCCTGAATTAGCGCGACGTTTCATCCATTTTATTCTCAGCGAAGAAGGACAAAGTATCTTATCTCGGTGGGGTTTTACACCTCCACCTGCAAAATTGGAGAATTATTTTGAGCCTGATTAAGTTAGTGCTGCCCGAAAACCCCGCGGGGGTCAAGTCGAGAGTTGAACGCCTGCCTGGCTATCTTGCTGTCATCCTGGCAGCCATTATCACCTTATTTTTGATCATCCCTTTGATCGCTTTGATCTGGCGTGCGTTGTCTTTGCGGGGGAGTGTTCCGCTAAGCGACCTTTCGATCGTATCAGCCATTTCGCTAAGTTTGGGCACTACCGCAATTACGGTCGTGCTCATCGTTATCCTGGGCACACCGCTGGCGTATTTCCTGGCTCGCTATCAATTTCCGCTGAAACGACTGCTGACCATCTTCGTCGAGCTGCCCATCGTGATGCCGCCGGTTGTGGCTGGCTTGGCGCTGCTTTCTGCATTCGGTCGCCGCGGCTTGATTGGCACACACCTGGCTGAGGTGAATATTAGCATTACCTTCACTATGGCGGCCGTTATACTGACACAGTTATTTGTTTCCTCTCCATTCTACATCCGAGCTGCTCAAAGCCACTTCGAGTCCCTGCCCAGGGATTATGAAGAAGCCGCTGCGGTGGATGGAGCCAGCCGCTGGGTGATTTTCTGGTTGGTGATGCTGCCCCAAAGCACACGCGCTTTACTGGCTGGCTTGATCCTTAGTTGGGCGCGCGCCCTAGGCGAATTTGGAGCAACGATCCTGTTTGCTGGTAATCTTCAAGGCCGAACTCAAACCATGCCCTTGCTCGTCTATGCAGCCTTTGAACGCGACTTGGGGGTTACCTTTATCACCGCCTTAATTTTGTTGGGATTGGCTGTTCTTGCTTTTACCACAACGCGTTGGTTAGCAGGTGCAGTCCACGATGATGAGGGCCTGCCGCCTAAATTGAGTTAGTGTTCTGCCAAACGTGATTCTTATGTCTGTTTCAGCAGCCTTTATTGCGGAACACTGGTTCTTGTCCTGATTCCTCTGCTTGTGTATAATTCAAAATAGTTTATTAATCGCCTGATCAGAACCAAGGAGCAAAAACCATGAAACTCAGCGCGCGTAA
>JACUUU010000093.1 GCA_014859065.1 Anaerolineales bacterium | reverse complement strand
TTTAAACACCTCGAACTGATTGCCACATTGGGGAGGCAGGTCCTCATGGTGCTGGTTTTTGGGGGCGGTGAAGTGCACCAGCAGATGCTCGTTCTGGCCGAACCTGTTTCTCAAGAACGACTAAGTGAAGTCGCCAATTTGCTCACCGAGCACTGCCAGGGTTTGAATGTCAGAGAAATAAGCGCCATTAGCTTAAACCTGGACAGTCTCGAACAAGACGTGTTGAAGTTGGTCATCGAAGAGTTGAATCGTTCGCGTGAAGTCATAACTGGAGAAGTCTACCGAGATGGGTTGACCAACGTTTTGAGCGAACCTGAGTTCGCTGAGTCAGGCACCGCCCGCAGCGCGTTGAGGGTCTTTGAAGAGCGCTCATTTTTGGAGGATTTGCTCTCCCGCACGATTATGACTAGTGGTGTAGGTGGCGTCCAGGTGTTGATCGGGGGAGAAGGCACCTGGGAGGAGCTGCGCTCTTGCTCAATGGTCCTTGCCCGCTACGGCGCTCCTGGTTTAGCTACTGGCACCATGGGTGTGCTCGGCCCCATCCGAATGGCTTACGGACGAACTATCTCGACCGTGCGCTTTGTTGCCGGCTTATTGAGCGACTTGGTCGTGGAAATGCATGTGGAATGATCTCACTGAGGCTCGATTTGACCAATTACGTTGGCATTTTGTATAATTAATTTTTATGCTTGAGCCATAATAATCCAATAAGGAGTGTTTATAGATAAGATGGCTGCGAACAAGAACAAAGAAGAAAAACCTATTCAAGATGATTCAGATGAGCAGGCAACCGCAGAGGGTCAACCTCATGCGGATGAAGACCATGTTGAAAATGAAAATTTCACTCTCGAATCCCTGGAATTATTAGTCGATTCTTTGCCAGAAGAGCTGGTTGAAGAGATTAAGAACCTGAACAATGAGCTGCAGGAAACCCGCCAGAAATCCGAAGAATACCTGGATGGCTGGCAGCGTTCCCGAGCTGAATTTGCTAATTACCGTAAGCGCGTGGAGCGGGAACGCCAACAAATCTATCAAGATACCGCCAGCGGTATCTTTCGCCGTTACCTGGAGATCCTGGATGACCTCGAACTGGCGCTGAAAAACATCCCCGCAGAACCCACAGCTGTTGAATGGGCAAAGGGTATTGATTTGATTTACTGTAAATTGCTCGCCATATTGGAAGCGGAAGGTGTCCAACCAATGAATGCCCAGGGCACTGAATTCGATCCCAACCTGCATGAAGCCATCTCTCAAGAAGATCATCCCGAACTGGAGAGTGGTCAGATCATTGAAGTCACCAGGACCGGCTACATTATTGGGGATCGCGTACTGCGTCCCGCGGCAGTGCGGGTGGCACGATAGTTGCTCATATTCATCATGTTTGCAGCTTTATCACAATCTGCAGGCTGTGTAGCAATCAATAAAATTTGGAATTTTTGCCTATTATGAACAAGAACCACAGCAAAAACATTATCGCAGAAACATTTCATCGCTAGGAGGAATTTATTCAATGGGAAAAATCATCGGTATAGACTTGGGAACAACCAATTCAGTTGTGGCAGTCATGGAAGGCGGTGAACCCGTTGTTATCCCCTCAGCTGAAGGTGAACGGCTGGTACCCTCAGTTGTCGCGGTCAACAAGAACGGCGAACGCCTGACTGGTCGAGTAGCTCGCAACCAGTCAGTGGTCAATCCCGAGAACACCATCTTCTCGATAAAACGCTTCATGGGACGAAAATTCAACGACCCGGAAGTTAAAAATGCACTTAACCGCATCCCCTACAAGGTCAGCGAAGCTCCCAATGGGGATATCCGCGTGCACATGGGCGGGCGCGAATACTCACCCCCGGAGATATCTGCTATGATCCTGGGAAAGTTGAAGGCTGATGCGGAAGCTTATCTCGGCCAGCCTGTTACCCAGGCGGTGATCACCGTCCCGGCATACTTTAACGATGCCCAGCGCAACGCCACCAAAGATGCCGGCAAAATCGCCGGCTTAGAAGTGTTACGTATCATCAACGAACCTACCGCCTCTTCATTGGCTTACGGGTTGGATAAGAAGTCTGACGAGGTCATCGCGGTTTACGACTTGGGAGGTGGCACCTTCGATATTTCCATCCTCGACGTGGGTGACGGCGTCTTTCAAGTCCGCTCCACCAGCGGGGATACATTCCTTGGTGGCGATGATTTCGACCAGTCCATCATCGAATACATCGCTGATGAGTTTAAGCGTGAAAATGGTATCGACCTGCGTAATGATAGGCAGGCTCTACAGCGCCTCAAAGAGGCTGCTGAAAAAGCCAAGATCGAACTGTCCAGCGTGATGCAAACTGAGATCAACCTGCCCTACATCTCCGCAGATGCCAGCGGACCGAAACACCTGGTTATGAACCTGACTCGCTCGAAGGTCGAACAGCTCACTGGTGATCTGGTCGACAGATCCCTCGGGCCGGTGCGTCAGGCGATCAAGGATGCCGAACTTCAGAATTCGGAGATCAAAGAAGTCATCCTGGTTGGCGGGATGACCCGTATGCCCGCTGTTCAGGAAGCCGTCCGTAAACTCTTTTCCAAAGAGCCGCATAAGGGCGTCAACCCAGACGAAGTGGTCGCCATAGGTGCTGCCATCCAGGCTGGTGTCCTGGGCGGTGATGTCAAGGACATCCTGCTCCTGGATGTCACCCCTCTGACCCTTTCCGTCGAGACATTGGGTGGCGTCGCCACAGCCCTCATCGAACGCAACACCACCATCCCCACGCGCAAGAGTCAGGTGTTCTCGACTGCCAGCGACAGCCAGTCCCAGGTGGAGATCCACGTGCTCCAGGGTGAACGCCCGATGGCAGCCGATAACAAATCTTTGGGCAAGTTCATCCTCGATGGCATTCCTCCTGCCCCGCGCGGCATCCCCCAAATCGAGGTGACTTTCGATATAGATGCCAATGGCATCCTCAATGTCACAGCCCAGGATAAAGCTACCGGACGCAGCCAGCACATCACCATCACTGCCTCTTCAGGGTTATCTGACGATGAGGTTGAAAGCATGCGCAAGGATGCAGAAGCTCACTCCGAGGAAGACCGCCTCCGCAAAGCTTTGATCGAAGCCCGCAATTCTGCTGACAGCGCCATATACACCGCTGAAAAAACCATCCGTGATCTCGGTGACAAGATCCCGGATGATGTGAAGACTCGCGTCGAAGACGAGGTTGCCAATGTCCGCAAGGTAATTGACAGCGACGATGCCGATACCATCCGCCAGGCGACTGATAAATTAATGCAGGAAGTCCAGCAGTTAGGCGCCAGCGCTTACCAGCAAGGTGACACCCAATCTCAGGCTTCTTCTGGAGAAGAAGGACCCGGAGACGAAACTCCAGATAGTCACAGCCCTGGTGAGGACGGCAATGGGGAAGATGTTGTCGAAGGAGAGTTTCGCAGCGAGTGACCCAGGTGCTTTGTCAAGATTCCGAATATTGATCCCTGCCAGGCATCTGGACACCTTGGCAAAGCCCCAAACATTGAGTCTGTATGGTTCTCTGATCATTGATATAAATATGGCGGAACACTAGCGGCTTATTAATGGTAAATGTAAGATCATGACGAAAAGGGATTATTACGAAGTATTAGGTGTATCCAGGAATGCCAGCTCGGATGAGCTCAAACAGGCTTTCCGCCGGCTGGCGCGCCAGTATCACCCCGATGTGAACAAATCGGATGACGCCGAGGAGCGCTTCAAAGAAGTCAACGAGGCTTATGCCGTGCTGTCGGATGGCGACCGCCGGGCAGCCTACGACCGCTTCGGTCATGCCGGCGTCCAAGGCGCTGGAGGCATGCCTGATTTCAGCGTCGACTTCACGGATTTTGCCGATATCTTTGGTGAATTCTTTGGCTTTGGGCGCTCCTCCGGCCGTTCCCGTAATGTTCCCCGCCGAGGGCAGGACTTGCAAATCCGCGTTGACCTGACCTTTGAAGAGGCAGTCTTTGGGATTGACAAGGAAATCGAGTTCACCCGCGACGAGGTATGCAGCAGCTGCAGTGGCAGCGGTGCTGAACCGGGCACCTCCCCCACCCGCTGCGCTACATGCGGAGGCCGTGGAGAAGTTCGCCAGGCTCGCCAGACTTTGCTCGGTTCGATGGTTCAGGTAACCACCTGTCCGACCTGCAACGGCAGCGGCGAGACCATCACCACCCCCTGCCGTAAATGCAGCGGGCGTGGCGTGGAGCGCCACATCCGCCGTAAGGAGATCTCCATCCCCGCCGGTGTCGACAGCGGCACCCAGATTCGCCTGGCTGGCGAAGGGCAACCGGGTATCAATAACGGCCCGCCCGGCAGCCTCTACCTGCATATCAACGTCAAACCGCATAAATATTTCCGCCGCCGCGATAACGACATCCTCCTGGAACTAGACATCAATGTTGCCCAAGCCGCCCTGGGAGCTGAAGTCGAAATTCCCACCGTCGATGGCCTAGAGAAGCTGCGCATCCCCGCCGGCTCCCAACCGGGAAAAGTCCTGCGCATGCGCAATAAAGGTGTCCCCCACCTGCGTGGCAATGGGCGCGGCGACCAGCTTATCCTGCTCAACGTTGAGATCCCCTCCCGGCTGAATTCCGAACAACGTAAACTCTTCGAAGATCTGGCCGTCAGCCTTGGCTCCGAAGTTCATCCGCAGGAACGCAGTTTCCTCGATTGGATCAAAGATGCCTTGGGGGGCAGCAGCTAATGGTCGCGTGATCGCAAATACTTTTCGCCTTCTTTTTAAATCAACCGACGGTCATAAATTGGAATGAATATTTCTTTTTTGAATTTCCTTGCCAACCTGGTGGCTCTCCTTTGATTAATGCCCTTGAGGGATTCATTTGTCCTGGCTTGAAATCAGCTTGACCGTAGACGGAGAGCTGGCCGAGGCTGTTTCTGAGGTGCTTTCGCGCTTTGCGCCTCACGGGGTCGTGATCGAATCTACTCAAATTCAAGTCGACGCATATGACCAAGGCTACCCCAGCGGCCCCTTGCGCGTCAGCGCTTATCTCCCCCTTGATGATCAAATAGAAGACAAACGCCGCAGCCTGGAGCAAGCTCTGTGGCACCTGGGTTTCATCAGATCGCTTCCAGAACCTCAATACCGAACCGTTGAGGAAGCTGACTGGGCAGAGGCATGGAAAAAGCATTTCCACCCAATTGAGATCGGAAACCATTTGCTGGTCGTACCTCCCTGGATCGATCCAATTGATGACTCTAAAGTGGTCGTGCGCATCGACCCGGGCATGGCTTTCGGAACCGGCACTCACCCTTCTACACAGTTATGCCTGAGCATGATCTCTGAGTGGTTCATCAATCAGCAGTCAGCCATCCCGCATGCAGACATGACCATGATCGATGTCGGCTGCGGCTCAGGTATCCTCGCCATCGCTGCCTTGAAATTAGGCTTCACTCGCGCCCTCGGCGTTGATCTCGACCCACAAGCGCTACTAGCCGCACGTACCAACGCCGAGATGAATGCCGTAACTGAAAGTCTCGAATTGCAGGTTGGCTCGCTATCAGAGATCCTGCTAGGTCGCTTCTCGTTGACCAGTGCTCCACTGGTAGCCGCTAATATATTGGCGCCGGTCCTGGTGCGTATGCTTGCAGACGGCTTGGGAAAAACGCTCACTCCAGGTGGCAGTTTGATATTGGCTGGCATCCTGGTTGAGCAGGCTGTAGAAGTCATCACCGCAGCCCTGGGACAAGGACTTCGCCTTGTAAACGAAAACCATATGGGGGATTGGATCGCGCTCAGTTTTACGAACTAATCTCTATTCACCCATTTTTCCAACCCCTGTGGGGGAAGATAGCTCTCCAACAATTCCAGCAGCTGCTCTGGGCTATCTGAGTTCGCTAACAGGGACATGTGTTCCCTGTAAATGAAACCTTCGTGTTGGGCACGCGCGATCATCGCCAGCAGGTGATCGAAATAACCGCGCACGTTCAGCAGACCAATCGGCTTACGATGCAGCCCGATCTGTGCCCAGGTGAGCATCTCGAACAGCTCCTCCAAGGTGCCGAACCCTCCGGGCAGAGCAATAAAACCGTCAGCCAGCTCAGCCATGCGCGCTTTGCGTGTATGAATGGTGTCCACCACTTCCAGGCGGCTGAGTCCCGTGTGCGCCAGCTGTGGGGTGTTGAAGTATGTCGGGATGACCCCGATGACCTGGCAGCCGCCGTGCAGAGCTCCATCCGCCAACGCTCCCATCAAACCAGTGCTACCAGCCCCATACACCAGACCCAACCCACGTCGCGCGATGGTTGCCCCCATCGCGCGTGCAGCCTCGAGGTAATCAGGGTGCAGTTTATCGGAAGAGCCGCAGTAAACGCATATCGTTTTCATTTTTCAAACCAAAATTTTCCTGATGGGCTGAGTCGTCGAATCTTACCATGAACCGGGAAGTTTCAATAAACGCCTTTCAATCGCATACCTAGGGAGATTCGCTCACAAAATCCAGGGCATATTGGGCATCGTAGTAGTTGGGGTTAGCTTCCAACGCCTGCTGAAAATAACTCACCGCCTCGTTTTGATTCCCCTGGCGGTACAACCCCCACCCATGCCACAGCAGTGCCTCCTCAGAGTTGGGGGTGCGCGCCAGGGCATATTCTGTCATTGCAAACAGGTCGTCCAACCTACCCGTATGGAAATAGGCAAAGAACGGTCCGAATTGGTAACGCAGCATCCGTTGGGGAAGCCCCAACACCCTCGCCTGGTCGTAAGCCCGCCCGGCTTCACCATAGCGCTTGAAATATACCAGGTTGGTCCCCAGGTTGAACCAGGCGAACGCATCCTCTGCGTCCGCAGCAATCTCTGCCTCTGCCGCTTCCAGCGCATACTGCCGGTTGTACTCCACGTCCCAATGCGGCCCAAGCAGCCTCCTTACCGTTTCCTCCCTATCTGGTGGGTAGAGCAGCATGTATACCCGGTTGAAAGCCTGCCAGTTCTTGTTCAAGGTCTCATAGGTGAAATACAAATCTGGTCCCCGAAATGAGTCGTGAGCGATGAAAGACTGGCTGGCTTCGTCATAACCTGTCAACAGCAGGTAGTGCCCCGCCCAGCGGTCGTCATTTGGCCAGTAGGCTTCGTCCATGATAAAGCCCTCTTCGATCAAGACAGGGATACTTTCAGCCAGAAACGCCTTCAGCAGTTCGATGTTTCCTCCCACGCGGTATTCCGTGTTCAACCATCCCGCCCGTGTGCGCGCATAGTAGTCCATCTCCTCCACGTTGACATTGCGGTCTTCCCTCAGCGGTTTGATCACCTCGGAAATATCAAACTGGTCTCCTTGCCAACCCCAAAAGCGCAAATACATCGACAGACTGGCAGGCCCACAATTATTGATATCCTGCTTCTCCCAGCTGGGTGGCGGCAGGGCAATGTAATCCGGCAGCGCGGTGGGTGTTGGAGTGGAGGTTGGCGAGACCTCCGGGGTTGGTGTCAGCTCATCCAGGGTTGGTTGCGCCAGTTCGATCGTAGGTGTAGCGAACTCCTCGACCAACACCGCAGGCTGGGGCAGCGGAGTCGGCATCGCCTCCACTGGGTTGACCACTCCGCGCAGATAGGTCCTGGCGAAATCCACCCGCCAGGACAGCCGGCTGTTCACCGCCGGGATCTGGTAAACCAGCATCCCCACAATCCCTAACAACGCCGCAGCAGCCACCAGTTTCACCAACTTCATCTTGAACATGCGGGCAATTTTATCATAAGACGCGTGCTTGATTTCCTACATTCCCCAAAATTATGTGGAGTCTAAAAATCCGTGCCAGTTTGCGAATTACCCGGTCAGCTATCTAACTGTGCCATGCCCTTACCCAGATCTCCGACTTTTTTATGATTTAACCGCGCTTTTCACCTTCCTCTACCTCCACTATCAAATTTCTTCAACCCACATCTGGCAATTTTATCCGTTCGCTTTATCTCATTCATTTTCTTTAAGAAGCTTCATAGTCTTAATGAACCATGACGAGTTCCGTGCAAGAAAACGCTTTTTTGAAAGTCTTCCATGTGTCTCCCCCCACCTTCTTGAACAGGATCAAGAAATTGATCTTCCTTTGCGGGTCTCTTGCCCCAGGCAGCAGGTCGACCACGCACAAGTCCACCTGTTTCTCAGCCTCGTTGTAGATCCACACCAGCAATTCAAAATACGCCAGGTTCAACTGCCTGCCTGTTAGTGGCCTGATTTCATCGGATTCCTCTTTAACCACTGGCATTAGCAGGACCAAGCCCTTGGAGAAGGTCATCCCGACCGCCTCGGTGAACCCTTTAGGCGTGATGGTGTAATCCCACACCAGACTCCCATCTTCTAGATTCCACCTACCCACAGCTGTAAATGTAAACTATAATTCTAATGTTTTGTAAAGGTTGAAATCTAGGGAATATAGAAAGAACTCGCTCATGAAAAAACTAACCGGATCAAAAAGCACATGGGGGTTGTTTATCTACTCGATCGGTGTCCTACTAGGCATGCTCCTCTTCGGTCTCGTTGTTTGGGGAAACTTTGAAGCCTTCTTGTTCGATCCTGTCTTATCTGCAGATGAGAATATCAGGAGCATGAAATGCCCAATAATGATCACAACATCTGAAATTGGAACCGTAACTGCAGAATTGACCAATCCCGGTGACAGAGCAGCACAGACTACTGTAAGAGCTCACATCAGCGATGGTATGTTCTTAATGATGAGAGAAGTCGTCACCAGGATCCAACTTGAACCAGGTGAAACCAAACAGCTTGAATGGACTATTTCCGCAGAAGACGCTGCCTGGGAGCGACTTGTCCTGATTCGGGTTTACTCGATTCGTTCATCCCCAATCCCATCCTATACTGGAACATGTGGGATTATATTAATTGATCTACCTATTCTAAAAGGCAACCAAGTCGTCGCCCTAATATCAACATTCAGTCTTATCAGCATGGTTGCTGGTTTGTGGTTGTGGGTGTCAACCAACCAACCTTTATCAAGACGCAACCGATATGCAACCCAAATATTGGCAGTGTTAGCAGCTCTGGTGCTCATTGGAATCGTTCTTGGTATTCTAAGATTGTGGCTTCTCGGAGGGATTCTGTTCTTCTTCACTGTATTGCTGGTCGTGATTGTGATTGCTTACTTCCTGATCGCCACAGAAAATGGCGGAGCTTTGTAACTTTAGTCAAAGCTCCGCCTCTACATTATAGACCTCTTTTAACCGTCGTTATTATATTCATCGAATGCGGATAACCTGCCCAGGGTAAATCAAGTTGGCGTTCTTGATGCCGGGGTTAAGCTTCATTAATTCCGCTACTGTAGTATCGTACTTGGCAGCAATCATTCGCAAGGTGTCACCTCTTACGACCATGTAAATTGTGACGCTCTCGGGCAGAACCAGTCGTTGGCCGTTGTAAATCAAATTGGCATTCTTGATTTGTGGATTCAGCTTGAGCAAGACATCAACTGTTGTATCGAAACGGGCAGCAATCTTTCGCAGGGTATCCCCGCGATGTACTACATAGGTCTGACCTGGCTGTGGATCGGGTGTGCTTGATATAGGTACCGCTAAGCGTTGACCCTCGTAGATCAGGTTGGCGTTCCCGATCCCAGGGTTTAACTCCAGCAGCCGCGCAACTGTGGTGTCAAACCGGTTTGCCAATTCACGCAAGGTATCGCCTCGTTTGATGATGTAGATATCCTGTGAACCTGTATCCGGAATGATAGCTCCAGGCAGGACCAGAACCTGACCGGGGTAGATCAGGTTTCGGTATCTAATGTGCGGGTTAGCCCGCATCAGAGCATTGACCGTTGTCCCACAGCGGAGTGAGATTTTGAACAGCGTATCACCCTTTACAACGCTGTATTTGTCACCGCAGTCAGCCTGCGCTTTAGCTGGCTGCACCCAGGCTGTGGCTGATAAGAGAACAGCTGCCAGGGTAATCAATTTCACCAGTGTAAAAACTTTAACCTTCATGATGCAACTCCTGTTACTTTGAAAAAATATTTGTTCAGCCACCTGGAAACCTGCAGATTTTGTGATCCAGGATGGCTTCTAAAACAATGACGTCACTTGCCTCCAGATTGTTCCTGTGGATGCCAATATAATTGAGAAGTTGCTTTATTTGGAGCACCATTATCCTGAAATGAATCAGCTCCCAATTGCTAAAAAAAATCGGATAATTACTTGTCTTGGAAATGAGTACTGATAGAATCAAACCATCATTCATTCACAGAAAGGAACCAGCCCTATGCCCAAAAAGAAACGATACTCCATCGATCAATTTTCTGCCATTCGGCGTTATGGTGCTTATCCATACTTATGCTTTTCACCAGATGGGTCCCAAATTGCTTATACTGTGGATACCTCCGGGCAGTTGAATTTGTGGCGCCAATCCAGCACGGGAGGTTTTCCTCATCAGCTTACTTTATATTCTTCTCGAACTGTTCGAGTTGCTGCGTGGTCCCCTGATGGTAAATGGATCGCTTACAGTGCCGATCAACATGGCGATGAGTTTCACCAGCTCTATGTAATCCCATCTCAGGGAGGACAGCCAGAACAGCTTACAGATCTACCCAAAGTTCAACACAATCTTTCACCTCAAGCCTGGTCTCCAAACGGTCGCTATCTGGCTTACTCTGCCAACGACCGTAAATCCACGGATATGGACATCCTGGTCCGCAATGTGAAATCCGGTCAGGTTAAACGGGTTTTAGCAGGCGATGCTAACTATTATTTTGGAGGCTGGGCACCTGACAGCCGTCGTCTTCTCGCCGTAGAGGTAAAGTCGAATACTGATTTTGACCTTCACCTGGTCCATGTCCCCAGTGCTTCCAGCCGTCTGCTCACCAAACACACGGGTGATGTTAAGTTCTTTCCCGGTCCTTGGGCGGTTGACGGCACCGGATTCTACATGGCAACTGATTGGGAACGTGAGTTCGTCGGGCTGGCTTTTTACTATGTCAATACGGGGAAGTGGGTGTGGGTTGAGACGCCTGAGTGGGATATCGAATTCGTTACCGGTTCAGAAGATAGCAGATATCTGGCTTGGGTTGTAAACCAAGGCGGTTTTTCCCAGCTCTACATTCGCGATCTGCACACCGACAAGTTGATTAGCCTGCCAGAGATTCAAAAAGGTGTCATCCACTACCCTGTCTTCTCCTCTGACGGGAAAAAACTGGCTTATTTTTTCACCTCACCATCTAATTGTTACGAGATTATGATGATGGATCAGCTGGTGGGCTCGGTTCAGCAGATTACTTATTCCATGTTAGGAGGTATCGACAAACGAGACTTTATCAAGCCCCGCTTGATCCGCTACCCTACCCACGATAAGCGAAAAATTCCAGCCTGGCTGTATAAGCCCAAAACTGCCAATCGTTCTTCAAAAACCCCGGTCATAGTATCCATCCATGGTGGACCTGAAGCCCAGGAACTACCAGCCTATATGTACTCCGGGTTGTACCAATATCTGCTTAGCCGCGGAATCGGCATCCTTGCACCAAACATCCGAGGTTCAACCGGTTACGGCAAGTCTTATCAAAAGCTCATCCACCGTGATTGGGGTGGTGCTGAGCTCAAAGACATCGAACATGCTGCCAAATATTTATTGTCACTGGATTGGGTGGACCCAGAACGGATTGGCGTCTTTGGGGGTAGTTTTGGTGGATTCGCCACATTATCAGCTGTCTCGCGCTTACCTGACTACTGGGCAGCTGCTA
>JACUUU010000441.1 GCA_014859065.1 Anaerolineales bacterium | reverse complement strand
TTACCAGGCTCTCTGTTCCTTGCGATAAGCCCCCCACACTGAAACTCCGTCCCATGATTTCCACTTTATCTCCCAGGTCGATGCCCGCACTCGATGCCAGTTGTTGGTCTATAATTGCCTCTCCCTTTTTGGGGATATTTTCCCCCGCTACCATATCCCACGGCTTTCCCATGGAAGCTCCTTCCGGTAAACCTATTATATAAGCCAGCTGCTGTTCCTCCCCCAGCGCAATCATATTGGTCAGATAGTGGATTGGAGTAACTGTTGCCACCCCAGGAACTGATTCGACAGCCTCAATGGTCTCGACAGGGATGGTCGAGGAAGCCATATGCATATTGCGTACACCTGATTGGGTTACGAAAATATCCGCACCACTGTTGTCGATATAAGCAGTTATCTGTTGTTCAACACCATTGAAGATGGCATCTAGAGATAATATCAACATCAACGCCAATGCCACACCGCCAGCTGAGATCGTCATGCGGGCTTTGTTGTGAAACAGGTTACGGTAAGCCAGGCGCATCATTTGCTGAATACCTCTGCTGGGGCTAATGAAGTAATGACGCGCACCGGGAATATAGCGGCTGTCAAAGCCATCCCCAAACCAGCTACCAATGCCCACAAGGCATCCATGGGATCGAGAACGATCAGAAATTGCGGACGCAGTGACATAATTCCCCAGCTGGCTGAATAAACCAGCAACAGACCCAATAGCGCACCCGTGACCGCGGCAACCAGGGCTTGAATGACAACCACCTGATACAACACACCATTACGTGCTCCAATAGCTTTTAAAACTCCATATTCACGCTGTCGCTCGATGGTTGCTGTGTAAATAACTAAACCTACAACCAGACTTCCCACAAAAAAGGCGATGGCGACTATCAAGCGTAATGGTGTGGAGAACACTTCGGCGAATAATCTCAGGTCATTCTCTGATACAGTGGATTTGAAGAACGCCTCCACCCCATCCAACTCGGTTAATTTTTGGAGAACATTAGTTGCTTCTGCACCTTCATGAGTTTTCACCAGCAGAAAGCTGGTAACCTGAGGTGACCTCATCAGCTCTTCAGCAGCTTTTTTATGCAAGAATATGAAACTCGTCATCCAGGAGGTGGTGCCTTCCGAGAGACCCACCACGGTGTAATCAGCTCCAGTGATGTTTAAGCGATCACCGATCTGAATTTTGTGGCGATTGGCTAAAACGCGATCAAAGACGACTTCATCTACTCCTTGGGGTTCACGCCCGGCAGACAGCTGCCATGGACCTCCACCTAATTCAGGGATATATCCAACCAGGTAGACTGGTTGTTTCTTATCGTGCAGGTCGAGGATGATAAATTGGGACAAGATTGGTATAATCTGGCCCACTCCCTCTATTTCCTCGACTTCGGCAAAAACACCAAGAGGCAGGATCGAGGTTGCTCCAAGCAGGTTGCTCACACCCTTTTGAGAAACCAGGATTTCGCCGGGAGAGCGATCGAGATAGGCGGTTATCTGGCGGTTCATCCCAGCCAGGAATCCATTCAGCAACAAGATGAGCATGATCGCTAATCCCACACCAACGATAGAAAGACCCAGGCGCATCTTATCTTTAGATAGATTTCTCCGGGCTACAAGCATGGCACATCAACCTTACCGGTTATATTAAATTACTCCCTCGCATATCTCGCATACCAAACACCTCTTGCGCATGTTTCAAGATTATAAGGTCCTAATTGATGTCTATCAACGTCCATGTTGCTTATTAAGAAGCACGCCATCCTACCTATACACCACTAACCAAAATATTTTCTGGTGCTCATCAAATGATCCAAACATATTGAAATCATGGCTGTTGATTACCCGCCAAACAGCTCGTGACAATCATCATAATGAATGGTATTATGAGAGAAAGGTGGTCTGAATTACGGTGTTATCGCGACGTGATTTCTTCAAAGTAGGATTACTCAGCCTGGGTGGGTTGG
>JACUUU010000092.1 GCA_014859065.1 Anaerolineales bacterium | reverse complement strand
TCGGATAAAGTATCCCCAGTAAATGTATCTTTTAAGCCAAGTATAGCCCCAATGTCTCCGGCTAAAACCTCTTTGACATCCTCTCTCCGATCAGCATACATCCGCAATAGACGTCCAATTCGTTCCCGCCTGCTTTTTGTGGCATTAAGAGCCATTGCTCCTTGAGAAATTTTTCCTGAATATACCCTTATATATGCCAGACGGCCTACATATGGATCCGTCACGATCTTGAAAACCAAAGCGCTGAGTGGTTCATTTTCATCTGTATGTCGGACAATCTCTTCATCGCTTTTCGGATGAAAGCCTTTCACTGGAGGAATATCCTCAGGAGAAGGCAAGTAGGCAACAATAGCATCTAACAAAGGTTGTACGCCTTTATTACGCAGAGAACTACCGCAGAACACTGGTGTGGCTTTATTTTGGATTACCGCTTGCCGTAATACTTTTCGAAGTTCGTCAACCGAAATTTCCTGACCTTCCAGGTACTTTAAAGTTAATTCATCATTCGTCTCGGCAATTTGTTCAATCATTCGATCACGTTGTTCAGCAACTTGAGTCTGCAGATCAGGGGGAACTTTCCCTTCTCGCGGCTCCTGAAGCATGTCATCATCCCATATAAGAACGCTTTCCGTCATCAAATCGATAACGCCTTTAAAATCTGCTTCCTCTCCTATCGGTATCTGCATTTGGATCGGGTTTGCGCCTAATCTCTCACGCACCATGTTAATCGTTCGGTCGTAAGACGAACCTACCCGATCCATTTTGTTTACAAAGCAAATTCTTGGAACTTTATATCGATCTGCTTGCCTCCATACCGTCTCACTTTGAGGTTCAACTCCCTGGACAGCATCGAATACAACGATGCCCCCATCTAGAACACGCAAAGATCGTTGCACCTCAGCGGTGAAATCAATATGCCCAGGAGTGTCGATAATATTTATTTGGTGATTTTTCCATTCTGCAGATACCGCTGCAGAAACAATGGTTATACCTCGTTCACGCTCCTGTACCATCCAATCTGTAACAGTAGTTCCATCATCAACTGAACCTACCCTATGTGTCTTACCAGTGTAAAACAGGATACGTTCAGTTGTGGTAGTCTTGCCAGCATCGATATGGGCAATAATACCTATGTTACGATAACTTGCGATTGGATGTTGTCGAGCCATTTTTTTAACCTATTTGGTGTGGTTTTCCAAAAACCATACAAACACAAATATAATCAGTAAACCTCTCCATCCACAACTCAAAATCTATAATGGGAGAAAGCACGGTTTGCTTCTGCCATGCGGTGCGTTTCTTCCTTCCGGCGAATAGATGTCCCCGTGTTTTTGGATGCATCAATCAATTCAGCAGCAAGTTTTTCTGAGAAGCTTTTACCAGTACGAGCTTTGCTCGACGCTAGTATCCAACGTGTTGCAAGAGCAAAGCGGCGATGCTGTGGAACTTCCATTGGCACCTGATAGGTTGCCCCTCCAACCCTACGAGGTTTAACTTCCATCACAGGCGATACATTTTTCATCGCCTCTTCAAAAACCTCCAACGGATTCTTTTTTGTTCGCTCTTCAATCACGTCGAAGGCATCATATACCAGCCTTGCTGCTACACTCAACTTGCCGCGTTTCATCACCCGGTTAATGAATGATTGAACCTGGACACTGTTATAACGAACATCTGCTGGTACCTCTCTTCTTTCAGGTCGGTATCTTCGAGGCATCCGACTTCTCCCTTCAAAACTTCGATGGTTATCCTTTATATTAAAGCCGGTTTGGTTTGTTAATTGCTAAGACCAAAACCAGTTTTGAAAATCTTACTCTTTAGGCTGCTTGGCACCGTACTTCGAACGACCTTGTCGTCGTTTTTCAACGCCCCCCGTGTCCAGAGTTCCCCGAACAATATGGTAGCGTACACCTGGCAAGTCTTTCACCCGCCCACCTCTGACCAGCACCACAGAGTGCTCTTGGAGGGTATGCCCTTCACCTGGAATATATGCAGTGACTTCGATCCCATTTGACAGACGAACACGTGCAATTTTCCTGAGCGCAGAGTTAGGCTTTTTAGGGGTCATCGTACGGACCACTGTGCAAACACCACGCTTTTGTGGAGCACCCATTGGCTGGCGGATTCGACGCTGTTGATTTGCGTTGTATGTGTATTGAAGTGCTGGCGCCTTGCTTTTAATTTTTTTAGATTTACGTCCTTTACGAACTAATTGATTAATTGTAGGCACTCTAAAACTCCATTCTACTCTCAACTACAATGTCTATTCTTCAGTTTCACATTGAGAACGATCCTCACACCACTTAGCATAACAGGTGGAAAAGGATCGCGATTTTTCTTCCATTAAGGGAGGCCATCGGTCTTGCATGATGGCCTCACCTAGCTATCCGATATGCAAT
Organism: Anaerolineales bacterium; assembly: GCA_014859065.1. Lineage (GTDB taxonomy): Bacteria > Chloroflexota > Anaerolineae > Anaerolineales > UBA4823 > Kmv39. The sequence continues at coordinate 9,400 of JACUUU010000092.1, read as the reverse complement.
TTGACAGGCGGATCCTGCCATTATAGGGTTTACACAACAAACAAAGATTTTACCACGCCCATACTAGCTCGTCAAGCTTGTTTGCATTGGTGATTTTATATCTAATATTATTTATTCTCTTCACCCAGACCTAACAATCCTGTTGTAATTTTTGGTGGTCTTGACCTTTCTTCATCTTTTCCAAAACGAATTATCTCACCTGTATCAGTAACCGCCTCGACTGCTAATCCAAGACTTTGCAATTCTTTAACCAGAACTCTAAAAGAGGCAGGAATACTCGGTTCTTCTATTTGCTCTCCTTTAACAATCGCCTCATAGGTTTTCACACGTCCTTGGACGTCATCGGATTTAACAGTTAGCATTTCTTGTAATGTATATGCTGCTCCATATGCTTCTAATGCCCAAACCTCCATTTCACCGAACCGTTGACCACCAAATTGAGCTTTACCTCCCAGGGGTTGCTGAGAAACCAAACTGTACGGGCCGGTTGATCGAGCATGTACCTTATCTTCAACCAAGTGATGCAACTTCATTATTGTCATAATTCCAACGGTGACTGGTTGGTGATATTCTTCCCCAGTCTTTCCATCACGAAGGATTTGTTTGCCTAAAGTTGGTATAGGTTTACCAGTCTCAAGCATGGTGGCTTTAGCCAGCTCAACTAAGGCGTCTCCTATCACATTCTTTGCTTTCTTCCCTTTATGGATAATCCAAAGCTGTAAACAAGCTTCAATTGCACGCTTATCTTGTTCTTCCCGCTCAGAATGTACCACTAGGTTCTCGTCTGCGAAATCTAGAATTCTATCGGGATCGTATCCATTGTCTCGCAACCATTCTTTCAATACTGATCGACGAGCGTATTGCTGATCGGACACCAATCGATAAATGTCATAGTCGCGATCCCCAAGCCAAGACTCAAGATAGAGGTTGCGTACTTCATCCTCGTCCTTAATACTCTCTGGATCATATTCGAATTGACGTAACCAGTTCCACGCAGCCTCTGCCGCACTTTTCCATGCCTGGTCGATCAACCAGCTGCGGGCTAATTCTCCTTGAATCTCTGTTTCGGAGCTGCCGTCGAAAACCGGAGATATTGCTCTAAAACCTAACCGACTAGCAGCCCACCCCAGGTGCGCTTCCATGACCTGACCTAGGTTCATTCGGCCGGGGATACCAGTCGGGTTTAAGATGATGTCCACCTGTCTGCCATCGTCCAAATAAGGCATATCCTCTATTGGGACAACTCGAGAGACTACACCTTTATTACCATGGCGACCAGCCATTTTATCTCCAGCTGTAATCTTCCGCCGTTGCGCAACAGAAACGCGCACCATTGTGTCTACCCCGGCTGCTAAGTCAGAATTGTCCTCGCGTGTAAACACCTTCACATCCACAACTTTCCCGCGTTCTCCATGGGGCATCCTCAAGGATGTATCCTTTACATCACGTGACTTTTCCCCAAATATTGCCCTCAACAGACGCTCTTCTGGCGTTAGCTCCTTCTCACCTTTAGGTGAAATCTTCCCGACCAGGATATCATTAGGACCTACTTCCGCACCGATCCGAATTATGCCGTGCTCATCCAAGTCCTTTATGGCATCTTCACCCACATTGGGTATGTCCCGAGTAATTTCTTCTGGACCCAAGCGTGTATCTCGAGATTCAACTTCATATTTCTCAATATGGATAGAAGTAAATAGATCCTCTTGAACCAGACGCTCTGAAATAGCGATTGCATCTTCAAAGTTTGCACCCTCCCATGATAAGAAAGCAACCACAACATTTTGACCCAGTGCCAGCTCACCTGCTTCTGTGGAAGAAGAGTCTGCAATCACGTCATTCTTATGAATTCTTTGACCTTTCACTACCGCAGGACGTTGATCGATACAGGTGCTTTGATTAGATCGTTGGTATTTGCGTAATGGGTACTCGCGCATTCCATTTGCAGTTTGGACAACCACCCGATTTCCGGTGACTGACAACACATCACCGTCTTCTTCTGCAATCACAACCTGTCCAGAATCAAACGCAGCTTGATACTCCATTCCAGTCGAAACCTGAGGTACATCCGGTTTTATTAACGGAACGGCTTGAGCCTGCATATTAGATCCCATTAACGCGCGGTTGGCATCGTTGTGTTCAAGGAAAGGAATCAATGCAGCACTAATTCCCACAATCTGGTGTGGAGCTACATCCATATAATCAACGCTCTCCATATTGGCAAACAGGAAGTTTGAATGATATCGTGAAGAAATACGCTTTCGAACGAATTCACTATTTTCAGTCAGAGGTGTATTTGCCTGAGCTATATAATATTTATCTTCTTCATCAGCAGATAAATATTTAATCTCTTCAGAAACAAAAGGTGTTATAAAGACTTCATCAATCTTCTTTTTCTTGATGACTTTTAACATCTTCTCCGTAAGACGTTCTCCCTTATTGGCGATTACCTCGCCTGAACTTGGGTCAACAATGTCTTCACGCAGCTCTCTACCAAGCAGTCGTGGATCATCTCTTGGCAAACTTCGTTGAACATGCCTGTACGGGGTTTCCAAAAACCCATATTCATTTACTTTCGCAAAAGAGGCAAGACGACCGATCAAACCAATGTTTGGGCCCTCAGGTGTCTCAATTGGACAGATACGACCATAATGAGAGTGGTGCACGTCGCGGACATCAAATCCAGCCCTTTCTCTGCGCAATCCGCCTGGTCCTAGGGCAGAAAGTGTCCGTTTGTGGCGCAGCTCTGCCAAAGGATTAGTCTGATCCATAAACTGAGATAATTGGCTAGATCCAAAAAATTCCCTTAATGCAGCGACAACAGGCCGGATATTAATTAATGTTATGGGAGAGATTTGTTCCTGATCGCGGATAGACATACGCTCTTTGATAACCCTCTCCATCCGCCGCAAGCCAATCCGTAATTTGTTTTGGATAAGCTCACCTACAGTTTTTGCGCGTCGGTTTCCCAAATGATCGATATCATCTGGGGCTTCAGTGCCATTATTAATTGCAATCATCCGCCGAACCAAATTAACAATATCCAATTTGGTAATTGTTCGGTGTTTTTTAGGGACAGATTTATGCAAATCCAATTTTTGATTCAGTTTATATCGACCGACACGTTCTAGATCATAGTGACGTTGGTCAAAAAGTTGTTCTTCAAGGAACTCACGTGCGTTTTCTAATGTTGCCGGATCACCAGGTCGCATACGCCTAAAGAATTCTAAGAGAGCTGCTTCAGCGACGGATATCCCTTGACTAAGATCCCACTCTGGTTCTTGAGCTAGTGTGGAAGCAATAAACATTCTGTCGGGATTGTTGTCAACATCTGCGAATAATTCTATTAGTTCTTCGTCACTGCCTTCTTTGAGTGGGGTCTCGGGCAATTTGTCATCAATGGCTGCTAATGCTCGGAGAAAAATAGTGATGGGGACGGTCCTCTTCCGGTTAAAACGGAGAGTTAAGTAGTCACTTTTCCGAGTTTCAAATTCCATCCAAGCCCCTCTGTCTGGAATTAACTTTGATACAGCTAATGGACGTCCTGTGGAGCGATCAACCGGAGCTTCAAAATACACTCCTGGAGAGCGGATAAGTTGAGACACAACTACTCTTTCAGTGCCATTGATAATAAACGTCCCTTTTTCAGTCATCTCAGGGAAGTCTCCAAGAAAAATATCTTGTTTTATCGGTTCAGGCACATCAGGCCCAGCGAGAAGCACGGAGACATAAAGGGGACTTGAATAAGTAAGGTCGCGCTCTACACACTCCTCGATGGTATGTTTAGCCTCTTCGAACCAATATTTCAAATCCCATTGTTCGGCCTCCTCAGTATTGCTGGGGAAGTATAGTTTCATGCCTTTGTTGTATGACTCAATCGGTGATATTTCGTGAAAAAGATCAGTGAGGCCATCCTTCTTTAAGCGGTTAAACGATTCAATTTGCACCTCAATTAAGTCTGGCAATGGAAGCTTTACGTCGATGCGACCGTAAGATTTACTTGGAACAACAGACGCCATAGTTTTCTCCTGGTTTATAATTAACCCAATTCATCTCTATCCATCAATATCATGCCACGCGAATACGTAAAGCGGATAGGACATTACCGCCCTAATCGCTCTACGTATAGAAAAGTTGACGATCCACTCAAAGTATTGATCAGAATTGTGTCAACATCGGTGATTGTTCTGCTCATTAAGCAAAAAACTATTATACCAGATATTTCTCTTTTAAGATAATCTAATTCCGGAGTAAATTAATCAGTGTCTCAATTAAACCCTACAAATAATTATGCCCCCCGCTCATCTCTTAATGACTATCGATCGGGATTTGTGGCAGTTATAGGAAAGCCAAACGTTGGTAAATCAACACTCATCAACACAATTTTAGGGACAAAAATTGCTGCTGTATCTCCTTGGCCACAAACCACTCGTAAACGGCAATTAGGGATATATTCGAGTCAGGATGCACAAATTGTTTTTATCGACACCCCAGGCGTGCATCAGCCTCTTCACAAGTTAGGTGAGTACATGAATAAAGAAGCTGCAGCAGTCTTGGAGGAATGCGATCTAATTTTATTCATGGTTGATTTGAGCCAACCTGCTGGTATCGAAGACGAAATGATCGCAGATCTTATCAAAAGTTTGAAGCAGGATACTCCGGCATTGCTTATTCTCAACAAAGTGGATTTGGTAGAGCCTCATACCGCCAAAACACTCCAAGGGTCTTACCAGGATATCATTCCACAAGCAAAAGCCATTCAAATTTCTGCGATAACAGGAATAAATGTGCACCAATTGATCGAAGAGATAATCTCACTTCTCCCTGTAAGCCCACCATTTTATCCAGAAGATCAACTCACTGATATTTATGAAAGGGATATTGCAGCTGACTTGATAAGGGAATCTGCATTAAATCACTTATTTGATGAAGTCCCTCATAGCATCTCTATTAGAATCGATGAATTTACCGAACGAAATGAGCATGGAGCTTTTATCGCGGCAACTCTATTTGTAGAGCGGGAATCACAAAAGCCTATCGTCATTGGACAGGGTGGGGAAAAGCTTAAACAAATAGGAACAGATGCACGCTTAGAAATTGAGAGGATGAGTGGGAGAAAAATTTTCCTGCAATTACGCGTTAAAGTTCGTAAGAACTGGCGCAATGATGAATCTGCTCTTCGATTGTTTGGTTTTAGTAATAAGTAGTAGTGGAAATAATCCTTGTCGCCAATTACTTACCTCTGGATACCTCTGCTGATCGCTGTTCTTGATTGGCTGTCGATTATTCTGCGGCGGAGACTGATAGGCTACCTGACCAAACCAGGCGTTATGGTTGCCTTGTTGTCCTGGGTGTGGCTTACCTCCAGTTTTAAAGGTCCAATACTGCTAATTGGATTTGCTTTGCTTTTTTCTCTCCTTGGTGACGTCTTCTTGATGTTGCCAAAGATACGTTTTTTTGCTGGGATCATCTCCTTTTCAATAGCTCATTTTATTTACATAATTGCTTTAAATCTTACCTTTCCTCCAATTAACCATTCAGCAATTATTTTATTTTTCTTGATAGCAATCATCACCATTCAAATCTCTAGACGAGTGACTTTTAGTTTAAAAGTAAACGATGAGCATCCTTTAATCCCCTTCATCTGGATTTATTCGTTATTAATCAGTGTGATGTTGTTTTCTGCCTTGCTGACTTTGATCCGCCCTGAATGGGAAAAAGCACCGGCGCTGATACTCAGCGCCGGTGCTTTCTTATTCTTTCTTTCAGATTCGCTTCTAGCCATTAATAAGTTTGTGTCACCGATAGCATCTGGGCAACTTAAAATCCGAGCAACTTATCATTTGGGACAAATTGCAATAGTGCTCGGATTCCTTTACAATTTCTCACCTTAATCCATTTAATATTTTAAATCCTCATTCTCACGTTTTATTTTCTTCAGACGGTGATCTGGTCTCGAGATCTTCAGATGAATCCGCTTCTTGAGTAGGTGGAGAGGTAACTGCGTCTGATACAGGTGAATAAACCTGGGTTCCGTAACGGGACAACAACACACCTCCTAACCCAAATAATCCTGCTAAGATACTAAAAACGGATCCAACACAAGGGATAAACATATTCGCCCCATCAACTACCAAGACCAGGATGAAGGTGCCAATCCCTGAGTGTACAGCTAAAGGCCAATCTTTTTGGAGGATATTAGCAAATCTGCGACCAACTTCCAGTCCAAGCGCTATCCGTCCATAAAACCAGGTCACAATTAATATGAACCCACCCAGCAGACTGACCGGGATTAATATCAAAGTTATCATCATGACTACCAACATTAATGGTGCTACTATCCCCGTCAGCAAACCTACTCCCCCAGACAACAAAGGTTGTGCAACAATAGTTCGAGAGACCCTATCAGTTGGAACAGGTAGGAATAACACCACCAATATCGCAAGTGCCGCCCACAGAAAAGTTCGAAAGATCAAACCTATAAAATCCCAACTGGGAGAAACCCGGAAATCGAAAGAACCAGGGATGTCTGGAACAATAATTCTTGCCGTTTCCCATACTCTGATTGAGCTACCAGTAGTCAGGTGACCGTCGATTGTTGCATTAGCGTCCCGATCAAAAGAACCAGCCACAGAAGTAACATTTCCTCTTACCCAAGAATTGCTTCCTAATCTCAGTGTTCCCCCAATTGTTACCAGATTTCCATCCACCCTTCCATCAATATTAACACTTCCACCCAGAACCACCACGTCCCCAATTATTCTTGAGCCCCGTTCGGTTGTAATAACACCTCCAAATACAACCAGGTTCCCATCCAATTCCTCACCACTTCCCAAGGTGAACGTTTCCCCCACTAAAATCCTATCATCTTGCAAGCTTCTCGCAGATGCAATCCCAGGAAGAAGTAACGCGATCAATAATACTCCCAACAGAATAAAATAGAACCTTTTTCTGATCATGATGCCCTCCAATTACTTGATAGTGGTTTTAATGTATAAAGCCAAATAAAGCAAAGAGTACTGAATATTGCCATCATCAAGAGCCAATAAGATATGGGAACGATTAAAACAATTACTTTCAAAAAAGTTGTGATTATCAATTGAATTATCTTAATAAAGAGATATATATCAACCAAGTTGTTGACAACACCAATCAGATAACGAATTGGCGGTTCCAAATTCTGGTTTGCGTATATAACTAACGGGACAAGCATTATTGTAGCTATTCCACTTGTCAACAGTAAGGAGAATATGGATAGATGACGATGTTTATGGACACGTTCCAGGTGACTTTTATCCATGAGCCTTTTACGCCACCGGCTTGCAAAACCAACAATTGGCGTGCTAAGTTTTTCTGACTTGAAAAGTCCTTCTACCTCGGATTTAGCACGATAATGGAGGTTGCAAGACTCACAGATTCCTAGATGAAGTTGTAAAGATTCAACCTCTTTCTCTGAAAGTGATTCGCCATTGAAAATCCATTCTTCAAATACTTCGTGTCTCATAAATAAACCTCCATTGAATTTCAAGGATCATCCTTTATAAAAATCTCTGTGTCAATTCAATCAGCTCGTTGAATTCACACAAGGTGAGAGACTTTCCGGCGATGGTTTTACAGAGATTTGGTCAATCCATTTTTTAGCCAATTCCCGGCGCGCTCGATGAATTCGACTCTTCACAGCACTTTCGGTCAGATTCAAAATATTTGCAATCTCTTCATAGGAATAGTCATACCAATAAAATAAGACTACAATCGCTCGGTCGACTGGTTTCAAGACTTTAAGTAATGAACGCACTAGTTCTTGTTCTTCATTAAATTCTATATTTTGTTCTGGATTTAAGCTGCTGGCTTGAAGATTTAGATGGTCTAGCGAATCTAAAGATGTAATTTGTTTTTTTCTGCGACGAATCTGATTGATACAAAAATGTGCAGAGATTGAAAGTAACCAGGTAGAGAAAGAACGATTAGTATCGTAACTTGAGAGAGATTTGTAAGCTCTCAGGAATGACTCCTGGGCGGCATCTTCTGCTTCGTATTGACTCCCTAACATTCGATAACAAAGATTAAAAACTGGAGTCTGGTATGCTTCTACTAAATCACAAAAAGCATCATCGTCTCCCTCTTTGGCATAGTGTATCAATAATTTTTCGTTATCCTGCACCGTTTAATCCAACTTAAGGGTTTGAATGCTTTTGTCTTCTGCTAATTAAGTATACGCAAAAAAATCCTGGGAGTTGCAATAATATTAAATATGATGCATTCAGATGAAGAAAAAAAAGAGCGCTGATTTGACAGCGCTCTGCTACCACCTAATCTGCTGCAGTCGGCTCACCAGCCGAGATTGCTTCTTCAGGTGAAACTTCAACAATAGGTTCTTTTTCGTCCTCCCCCAAGTGTTCAAGAGAGCGAAACCTTCCAGGCTCAAAACCAGTCCCAGCTGGGATTAACTTCCCAATGATCACGTTTTCCTTAAGCCCATATAGCGGGTCTTTCGCACCCGCAATAGCAGCGCCTGCTAAGACCTTAATAGTATGCTGGAAAGATGAAGCTGAAAGGAAGGATTCTGTGCTCAGTGATGCTTTGGTGATTCCCAGGAGGATATCTATAAACTTGGCTGGTCGTTTTCCTTCTGTTAGGATAAGTTCATTTTCCCGTTTCAGCTCTAATCTGTCTACAAGATCCCCAGGGAGGTGATTTGTATCTCCTGGACGCGTGATCTGAACCTTTGACATCATCTTACGGATAATCACCTCAAAGTGTTTATCGTTGATATTTTGACCTTGAGATCGATATACCTTTTGCACTTCTGAGAGCAAGTACATTTGACATGCTTCGCGACCTTGTATGCGAAGGATTCGGTGAGGGTTTAGAGATCCTTCTGTAAGCGGTTGCCCTGGTTCTACCTTATCACCTTCATGCACAAGCAGTCGGGCATTGCTCGGAATCTCGTACTCAGCCTCCTCTTTAACTTCATAAGAGACGATAACCTTGGACTTACCTTCATCAACAGTTTCGATACGTACCCTTCCAGCATTTTGAGCGACAATAGTAGCATCCTCTCCATGGATGGCTAACTCATCACCTGCTTGAACCTCGTTCTCGTCTTCTACTGTGATGGTCCAATTTGATGGCAAATCATATTCGTCACTGACCATCTCGCTATGTTTAACCCTTACCACTCGTAAGTCAGGATAACGATCTGATTGTTCAATATAAATTGTCCCAGCAATTTCTGAAACAACCGCCTCTCCTTTTGGTGTTTTCCGAGCCTCGAAGAGTTCCTCGACACGCGGAAGACCAGTAGTGATATCTCCAACAGCAGCAACACCACCAGTGTGGAAGGTTCGGAGGGTCAACTGAGTTCCTGGTTCACCGATCGATTGAGCAGCCACGATACCTA
>JACUUU010000091.1 GCA_014859065.1 Anaerolineales bacterium | reverse complement strand
CGCAATGTGGACAGACCTTGACCTCAGCCTGATGTTCGGTAACTTCTATCCTTGTTTTGGGCAAATCAAATACCTGCCGATGTTCGTGTTTTATGACGGCCACATTTTCTAAGGAACTGTGACAATGTCTACATTCTTTTACCCGATGTACCTCAACATGGTCAGCGTGTTCAACCGCTTTGAGAGTGTTCCCAGGATGTCCAGGCTGTCCTCCGCTTTTCTTGCCACCCCGCCTACGCAGACTCTTTGGGGCTGGTTTATTTAACCCATCACTTGATGGTGGTTTGTTGCTATTGTTACTGTTTGTTGACAATCGATCTTCCAATACCTGTATTCTGGCTAACAGTTCTTTATTCATGGCGACTAATTGCAGAATCAATGCAACAACAGCATCTTCACCTTGTTGATATATTGCTCTTATCTCTTCTTCGCTAAGATCCAGGTTCATGTTCATGGTTTATATTGTGAACCAGGTTGCCAGTTTTGACAAGAATCATTTGTCATAATATTTTAATGACATTTGACTCCTTAAGCCTGAGTAGTTACAAATAATTCTTAGTTGTGGCGATCTTCCTCATCATTATCTAGATTATGCTGCGAGCACTTTAGATGTGCCTTTATATTATGTTCATGGAAATCATGATTCGCGGGTCAGAAATGCCATGGTTGGTAACCAGATTACATCCTTTGGCGGAGTAAATATCCATCGAAAGATTGTGTTTGACCGTGGATTATTGATTGGTGGTGTAGAAGGTAGTCTTCGTTATAATTTTGGCTCGTATCAATACACTCAGGCGCAGATGTGGGTGCATATCTTTAGTTTGATCCCTGGTTTGATAAAGAATCGGCTAATTTTTGGTCGTTATCTAGATATTTTTATCAGTCATGCCCCACCTTGGGGTATTCATGATCAGCCGGATCCTGCTCACCGGGGAATCAAGGCATTTACCTGGTTATTAAGGACATTTAAACCAAAGTACCATTTTCATGGACATGTCCATGTATTTCGACCGGACACGGTTACAGCCTCTGAATATTATAAAACTAGGGTAATAAATGCTTATCGATTTGCTGAGGCGAAAATCGATCCATTACCATCCAGGAATGCACTACTTTCATTTCTGAGGAGATCATAACTAAAGATCACCGGCAGATCAATATAGGCTTTGAGGAAATTTGCAAAATTTTATCTAAAGAACTTCCGAGAGTTATTTCTACCAGTGGATGCCTTCCATAACCTCCCATAATAATTAGTTCGCTGTTTATGGAATGAGCTGTGTCTATTATTTCGTTTTCAATTTTTCCATGTCCCTCAATAAACTCAGCCTTGATCTCAAGCTTCTCTAGGTATTCTCGAGCTCGAGAAAGAATCTTTGCACTCATTAATCCTTTTTCAGAAATTGTTATAACTGTTAGGTGTAAACCCCATTTACTTGCCAAATACGCACTGAGGAATAACGCTTCTTCTGATTTTGCACTACCATCGTAAGCTAGTAAGCCTGTTTCTAAATTGGTAACGACCCCTGGGACAGCCAGAATAGGTCGTGGACAACGTCGAATTATGCTACTAATACCAGATATGAGTTTTGAAGTAGGTTTTGTGGGAGGCGGGTGTTTTAAACTAACAACCAATAAATCAACCCAACGAGCACGGTCGCAGATTCGTTGTGACACCTTACCTGTGGAAAATGCCATTGTTCCAGATACAGCTGCGTTGTTACATATCCCCTCAAAAGATTCCTTGAGGGTGAGCACCTCAGGTTTGTCCTTATCAGATTCATTTTGCATAACATGTAACCCAAATAATCGTGAACCCTCCTTCTTGGCAATAACTAAGGCTTGTTCTAAGGCATTCCAATTGTTATTTTCAGAACTTAGTGGTATTAATAAATCAGAAAAAAGGCTTTCGCCTTCATGTCTGATTTTATAACGCCGCCATTCGCCTGGAGGAGGTCCAGTTTCCAGCTCTTCCGGCATAACTGAATCGACAATTTTCTCTGTTAGACGAGTTGCCACCCGGTCAAGACGGGAGCCACGTTGTTCAGCAAAATCGGATGCTACAGCGTCTGAGTTTACTACCCAACCTAACTCTTTTTCCAGCGCAGCCCGGTGCTCGCTAATCCAAATATACAAATCCGTTTCTGTTCGATTAGGAAACTCACGTAAGATACCTCGTTTCCGGATACTTTGGGAAATAGGGAAATAAACATTATCATACCAATGATTGAAGGCCTCTTCGAGAGGAATGAATCTCTCATTTTCGATCCCCATGAAGTAACGATGTACTTCGATGTGTTCTTCCAGAATTCGATAACCACCTATGGCAGTTATATTTAAATCTACGTTCGGTCGCAATTTGTTGACCTTAAATTTTTCTAGAAAGTCTGCATACTCAGCTTTAATAATCAAATCTTCAGAATTTATTTCAGGTGTTATGTGCACTTTAGTATCAACTTCGATAACATTTGCCTGAATGTATTTTGACCCTATTTGTTTGGCAACTGATACACGGTGGTGTCCATCCAAGACGAAATATGCATCGCCGATTTTATAAACCTCGATGTGCGGGACGCCACTTGGTTCATCAACTGCGACTTTAATTTTTATCCATCGATCTCCTGATTCGTCCAGCTTCGGGAGGAAATCACGGGTAAATTCCGCGTATCTTCCCACACTACCTATGATCGCATCCAAAGGAATGTCTTGTAAACCGCGTGAAACTACACCGTATGCTTTCAATTTCTGACGGACTTCCTCATAAGAGAGCAAACCAATAGGTTGACCAGTGACGCGCGCCATGATTGATTTCAAGTCTGCAAGACGACGAGCGCGTTCAAAATCTTGTTTTGCTTTAATGGCACTAGAAAGTTGAAATTCTGACATTTGCTCCGATTATTTGATTTAGAAATCTAATTTTAGAAAATTATTGGAAGGCCTTAGTCAATTCTTTGAACCTTATGAGTGAAATTTATCTTAATACTGGGTATAAAGTAAATTATTTATACCAGTGCTTCTAAAGCCTCTGCCAAGGATTCAAAAATCAATATCGATTTTTTCTGGTCTGCTGTTAGCATTGTAGCTTGTTCCTTGCCTCGACCAGTCAAGATCAATACATTTGTCGGAATCCCAGCCACTTGACCTGCTATCAGGTCAGATAGTGCATCTCCAATCAAAATTGATTGTTTCAGATCTATCGAAAGATCTTGAGCCGCTTGAAGAATCAAACCAGGTTTTGGCTTACGACAGGTACAACCATCTTCAGGGGCATGAGGGCAAATAAAAACCCCGTCAATTCTTCCACCATGGGACTGGATCTCGTCAATTAGTCTTGTATTAATCTCACAAATTGTTTCAAAGCTAACTAACCCTCGGCCAACTGCTGATTGGTTAGTGATAATTGCGATTTTGTAAGAACTGTTTTGGATACGTCTTAATGCCCGAATTGCTTCTGGAAAGATTTTCACATCAGACCAAGAGCGTATATAATTCGGGTTATTCTCAATTATTACTCCGTCTCGATCTAGGAATAAAGCTGGGTTCATAAAAAGAATTATACCGCTTAGGTGATTTTGCTATGATTGTGATTTTCCATTCGGGTTATAAAAAACTGTTGGTAAAGAGTGTTTGTTCCTAGATAAGCAAAAACACCTCATATTGAGAGGTGTTTTTTGAAGATTTAATATATTAATCCTTATTTGGAGCTTGTCTTTACTTTATGCTCAAGCGTCCGGGTAAGGATCTGCTCGATTTCCTTCTTGGATTTTGTTCCTTTGCGTTTACCCCTGATTGATTGATGATCCTCATGGGTTTGAGCTTTTTCCATGGCGTCCCTTAATGCAATTTCCATTGCTGTCGGAACCGGTTCTTCCTTTGCATTTTCGGATTCGCCTTTAATTTCCTTTCCCTTTAAATTATCTCTCGGGGAAGGTTTAGGAGCTTTGGTTGGTTTTTCCTCTAGGGCTTTCATACTTAATTTAATTTGCTTCTTGCGTCTGTTTATTGCCAGGATTTTGACATCAATCTCATCTCCTTCGTTTACAACATCTTTAGGACTACGAAGATAGTCATGTGTCATTTCACTAATATGTACTAAACCGGGTCTTTCTGTGCCTATGTCTACAAAAGCACCAAATTTTTCAAGACGTGTTACTTTACCTTTTACTACCATGTCTTTAGACATTTCACGCCACTCTAAAGCTAAGGGTTCAATCATAGTAAGTTCGATACGCCCCTTTTTAGGATCAACCCGACGTACCCAAACATCTACTTCTTGACCCACTTTAATAACATCCTCAACTTTGTTTACGGGTTCTTTTTGAAGTTGAGATATATGCACCACACCAGGTATATCTAAACCAATATCTACTACTGCACCAGCTAAAGTTGTTTTAGTGATTTTTCCGGTCAGGTGCATTTTCCGTTTTACTTCACTTATATCGGAAACTTGCGCGCTATTAGTGGCTGCTAAGGGTGTAATTTCCATAGCACACTCTCCATTCTTTATATTCTGCAACCGCCCATTATGGCGAGGTAAATCAGCAATATGGGGGGGAGGCGGTGGAATAATTACCACTCGCAAATTTAAATTATACCTAGGCAATCTATAAATGTCAAAGTTTGTTTTATTAGAAGTTTAGAAATTATTTGCTTACAAACTATTCTCCGAAATTTGAATATCGTTATTTAATGTTTGTAATATTTTTACAAGGTTCGCGGTCCAGATATGCTCATCAACACAAGGAAGCCACAAAGCAGTCTTGCCAATTCTTAAATTTAAATCTTGTGAATCTACATCAGAGGGGACTTCGCCATTTCTGAAACGCAGAGAAATTTGGTTATTTTCCAGGTTGACTGATGCCAAACCAGCGTTCACGGCGAGTATCTTTACTTTCATTTGGAAAAGTAGATTCTGAACCTCTTTTGGGAGTTGACCAAACCGGTCGAAAAATTCTTCTTCTAATTTTTCTACCTCTGTCAAGCTACGAAGATTGGCAATCCGCCGATATAAATTTAATCGCATATGCTTCTCTGGGATGTAGTCAATTGGGATACCAATCTGAAGGGGTAGATCGACATTCACCAAAGGGCTATATATATCAAAGGAATCTTGAGCAGTTTCTGTGAATAAACCTCGCTCTGACCGAACGTTCGAAATTGTTTCCCCTAATAAACGTGTATATAGATGGAAGCCAATAGATGCGATATGCCCGTGTTGTCGGGTTCCTAGAATATCTCCAGTGCCGCGTATTTCAAGATCACGCATTGCAATAGAAAAACCTGCACCTAGTTGGGTATTCTCAGCGATGGTCTCAAGCCTTTGCCGACCTTCAATGGAAGGCGGTTTTCTGGGGTGTTTAAAAAAATATGCGTAAGCCCTTTGAGCACCTCTACCAACTCTTCCTCGCAGCTGGTAAAGCTGCGCAAGACCAAAAGCATCAGCGCGGTTGACCATTAAAGTATTTGCATTTGGAATGTCTAAACCTGCTTCGATTATTACCGTACTTAGAAGCACATCTACAGTGCCATTTGCGAATTGCTCCATACGTTGGGCAAGCTCTTTCTCTGGCATTTGGCCATGAGCAATCGTGATTCGCGCTTCAGGAACCAGACGTTTGAGATGCGCGTGCATTGCTGGGATTGTTTGTACCCGGTTATGGACGAAAAATACCTGTCCGCCTCGTTCGAGCTCGCGAAGGATAGCCTGACGGACTAACCGCTTGGAATAAGGACCAACATGAGTGATCACCGGTAGACGTTCCTCCGGGGGAGTGTTGATAGTCGAAATATCACGGATACCAGTTAACGCCATATAAAGAGTTCGAGGTATTGGGGTTGCAGTTAGTGTAAGTACATCTACCTCAGCCCGCATTTGTTTCAAGAACTCTTTATGGAAGACTCCGAAACGTTGCTCTTCATCGATAATTAGTAATCCTAAGTCCTTGAATTTCACATCAGATTGTAAAAGGCGGTGAGTGCCGATAATAATGTCAATTCCCCCAATCTCTAATCGAAGTAAAATCTCACGTTGTTGCTGAGATGTTCGAAAGCGAGAAAGCATTTCTACTTCAGCTGGGAAGGCCGCTAATCTTTGGCGAAAGGTATTGTAGTGCTGTTGAGCTAGAATGGTTGTTGGGACTAATATTGCGACTTGTCGACCATCCATGATGGCTTTAAAAGAAGCTCTTAATGCAATCTCAGTTTTCCCATATCCTACATCCCCGCAAATTAAGCGGTCCATAGGTCGTGAACTCTCCATATCACGTTTGACCTCTTTCATAACCATCAACTGGTCGTCTGTTTCGATATAGGGAAAGCTTGACTCTAGCTCTTGCTGCCAAGGCGAGTCTGGGCTAAATGAGTGTCCTAGTGTTATCTGTCTCTTTGCATAAAGGTCAAGCAAGTCATTAGCAACTTCCCTGACTGCCTCTTTAACACGAACTTTTACGTTCCGCCATTCAGAGCTTCCCAATCGACTTGGTGTAGGTGGTCGGTTGCTATAACCAATATAGCGAGTGAGGCGGTCTGCCTGGTGAACGGGAACAAATAACTGATCACCTTCTGCATATTCAATGGCTAAATATTCCCGTTGAATACTATCCACAGATCTATTCACCAGTCCTAAGAAGATTCCTATACCGTGATCAACATGAACAACCCAATCTCCTGGTTGTAAATCAGCATAAAGGGCTTCTGGTGCAGAAGCTGTGATACTCTGTCTTTGACGAGGTTCAGGTCGACGCCATCCGAATATCTCACCATCTGTAAAGAGATGGACTGGTGGACCACTTACCGGTATAAATTCCCATCCTTCTGTTAGTGACCCCTCGATAAAATATGGGGAAGTAGCCAAAGAGGATGGTTGATGATATTGATCATCCCAAAGTTCGTGAAGTCGGGAAGTTTGCCTGGACACAACAAAAATTGTGTGACCCTGATTTGAGAGTTGGGTAAGATTTTCCAGAAGGGGTTTAAGTCGACCTGCAAAGCGAGGGCCTGGATTGAATCTTCTTGATATGCTAGATTGTTCTTCAGCTAAAGTTGGTCCTAAAAGTAAAATCTGGTGTGAGTGTAAAGAATCTTCGATCTCTGGCCAGGTCAAGTAAGGTACAGGAAAATCAATGGGAAGGCTTCCCTCTTTTATTAGATCTTCACGCAAACCAAATGACTGTTCTTCAACTGAATTAACTGTCGAACGGAGATCGTCCAAGTTGTCAATTATTACCAGAGTATTGCGAGGTAAATAATCTAAGATACTTGAAGGTATCTTGTGGAGAATAGGGATCAAGAATTCTGAGGGTACTTGATATTCAGCACCAGAGAAATTTTCTCCTTCTTTTATGATGTATTCGCGCGCAGGTGTTAGTAATAGTCTCAAATCTTGGTCTTTTTGCACAAATGAACGCTGAGTAGATGGGTCAAACTTTCTGAGTGTATCGATTGAGTCCCCAAAGAATTCAATTCGGGTTGGATGAGTGTCTGATGGACACCAAATATCAAGGATACCTCCCCGATGAGCAAATTGACCTGGAGATATCACTGTGGAGGTAGATTCATAACCCAAAGAAGTTAATTTGCGGACAAATTTGCCCATTGGAATGGCTTCCCCAATTTTTAAGGTCTTCATAGCTTTAAGGAATTCTCGCCTTGGAATCGTGCGCGTCATTAATGCCCTTGCAGACGTGATGATTAGGGGAGGTCGAGCAGTATCCTGTAAACCGGGGATATGGTAAGACGCAAGATTTGTGAGAATCGCAATCCGGTCACGACGAGTTTTTTCACCCCAAGGTGAGTTTTCATAAAAAATTGGATTTGGCTCTGGGTAAAAGAAACGGGATGACGAAGGTGTTAAAAGACCGAGTTCATCTATAATTGTCAACGCTCGATCTGTCCGATCCGTGACCACTAAGCAAGGTCTGTTTAGATTATTTTGTAATGCAGCAACCATTGGGAGGTGAGCTGAACGCCGCAGAGACAGGTTGATGCCGCTCACACCTTCCTTCAGAACGCAAAACAGGTCCTGAGCGGATTCTGTAATCTGGTCAACTAGCAGCTCGAGGGTCATGGTGAGACACCTGGGTTGGACTTGGTCATAGCAATCTCAAGGCCATGATCAATGTAGGTCAGAATTGAATCTGCAGCAAACTCAAGAATATCTTCAAGCAAATTGAGTTCTTGTTTTGTAAAATCTTGAAGGACATAAGTTGAAGCGTCCATCTGGCCTGGAGGGCGATCGATCCCGACTCGCAAACGTGGGAAATCCTGGCTGTTAAGATAATTGATTATCGAAGCCATCCCTTTATGGCCAGAGGAGCCGCCTTTTGGTCGAATGCGAAGCGATCCAAATGGGAGATCGATATCATCATAAACCACTAATAGATTACTCAAAGGTACCTTGTAGTAACGCACCAGGGATGAAACGGATTGTCCCGAATTATTCATAAAGGTTTGTGGTTTGGCAAGGATGATCTTTTTTCCATAGTATTCACCTTTTGTAACCAATGATTTGTGTTCAAAACGGGAAAAAGCCAATCCTAACAACTTCCCCAATTCATTAAGTGTCATAAATCCAACATTGTGGCGGTTGTATTGATATTTTACGCCTGGATTTCCTAAGCCAACGATCAGGTATCGGATCTCGTTCCTAATAGATCTGGGTGTCAGTAAAGCCATGATTTTTTCGAGAAGGTTTGGATGTTTGGACATGCAATCTTTTAGTTTAACATGTAGATTAATTCATGTCAAATTTTTCAATACTCGTGTTTCAATCCTCGCAGTTGATGTAAAATGAATTTGTCACCACCTAATTGTTAAGTGAAAATGTCATCGTACATTTGGATTAAAGTCACAATTATTTGATTTCAAATTGCATAAAAAATTCAGAGGGGGTATACTCACTTAGCGTAACGAAGGTAAATAAAATCATATATCAAATACCTAATTGACTCCAATTTGATGAGGCATTGCCAATGATGTCTTCAAAAAAACCACCAAAACCACTGAATTGGGGAATTCTCGGAACAGCACGTATCAATCGCTCGATCATCCCTGCTATCAAGTTATCCAATCGCAATCAACTGGTCGCTTTAGCCAGTCGAAAATATATTAAGGCTGAAACACATGCGAAGGAATGGAATATTGCCAATGTATATGGGAGCTATGATGCTCTTCTTTCAAATCCAGCCATTGATGTAGTTTACATTCCATTACCTAACTCCTTGCATTCTGAATGGGTAATCAAAGCTGCACAAGCTGGTAAACATATACTATGCGAAAAACCAATTGCATTGTCAATTGAAGAGGTTGACATGATGGTTGAGTCTGCCAGAAAATCGAATGTAGTACTTGCAGAAGCATTTATGTACCGTCATCACCTGCAAACTTTGAGAGTGAAAGAATTGGTAGACGATGGTTTAATTGGAGAAGTTTTATTTATCCGTGGTTCTTTTTCATTTCCCTTATCACGGGAAGGTGACGTGCGCTTTAAACCCGAATTAGGTGGTGGAGCGTTGTGGGATATTGGTTGTTATCCAGTAAACTTTACCCGTTATATTATGGGAAGAGAACCACATAGAGTATTTGGCTGGCAATTGCTAGGTGCTACGGGAGTAGATTTGTCATTTGCCGGCCATTTGGAATTTTCAGGAAATGCTTTAGCACAATTTGATTGTAGTTTTACTATGCCGTTCCGTACAAGTATGGAGATAGTTGGAAGAAGAGGGAGGATTGAACTGACAAGTCCTTTCAAACCGAGTTTAAATGAAAAGATAACCGTATTTCGTGATGATGAGGCAATAACAATACCTATTTATGGTCACGAGCTTTATTCAGGAGAAATTGAAGATATGGCGGATGCAATCTTGTTGGGCAAGACAACTCTGATCCCTATAGAAGATAGCCGTGCAAACGTTGCCGTGATACAGGCTCTTTACAAGTCTGCGAATATTTGTGAACCAGTAGAGATATTGGTCTAATTTTTAATTGGTCGAAGATTAGAGAATAAGAAAATCCCAAAATTGCTTCTCGATCCAATAAAAAGTTTCATTATTAAGAATTTAACCATGAGCGATTATTACAAAACAGCTTTTGACGATGTCCTGAAAGAATTGAAAACTACGCTTGACAATGGCTTAACGATTGAATCAGCAGATCGTCTCCTTGCTGAATACGGCCCAAATGAAATAATTGAGAGAGGGATCAAAAATCCATGGCGCATCTTGTGGGAACAGTTTACTGCAACGATGGTATTGATTTTAATAATCGCTGCAGTTATATCGATATTCCTGGGAGAGATTAGGGATTCGATAGCCATAATGGTGATCGTTATTCTGAACGGGTTGTTGGGCTTTCAACAGGAGTTCAAAGCTGAACAAGCGATGGCTGCTTTAAAGAAAATGTCCGTTCCGACTGTAAAAGTGCGGCGTGATGGGCATGTACAGGAGATATCGGCTCGCCTATTAGTTCCAGGAGATATTGTGATCTTAGAATCAGGCGATCTGATTCCTGCAGACTGCCGTCTAGTAGAAACGGTAAATTTGCGTGTCCAAGAGGCTGCCCTAACTGGTGAATCTGAGCCAGTAGATAAAGATGCATCCTTTATTAGTTCGACAGATCTACCTTTAGGAGACCGTGTAAATATGGTTTTCCTGGGGACAAATGTTTCTTATGGACGTGGTCTGGCAGTTGTCACTTCAACTGGAATGCGTACCGAATTGGGTAATATCGCTGAGTTGATTCAATCCGCTCCTAGAGAGCCAACCCCACTCCAACGAAGATTAGATCAACTTGGGAAGGGGTTAGCACTAGCAGCATTGGCGTTGGTTTCTATTGTATTTTTCTTAGGTTTATTGAGAGGCGAAGATATCCGCCTTATGTTTATGACAGCAATTAGTATGGCTGTTGCAGCGGTTCCCGAAGGTCTTCCAGCTGTTGTGACCATTACTCTGGCATTAGGGGCACAGCGTATGCTCAAACGGCGAGCTTTGATTAGAAAATTGCCAGCAGTTGAGACATTAGGTTCTGTGACTGTAATTTGTTCCGATAAAACCGGAACTTTGACAGAGAATCGGATGACAGTGACCGTATTAGATGTAGCTGGATATAGTATCAATCTTATTGATGACCTTGCTCAAATAGGTTCTACGAAAATAGTTGAATCTACCCAGGACAGTCTGATTGAGAAAATATCAGCGCTTAATGAAAAACCTGGATTAATACTCCTGTTGACAGGTGCAGCTTTAAGTAATGATGCTGTGTTAGAAGTTGAGAATAATGAAATTGAAACCATTGGGGATCCAACAGAATCTGCTCTTCTAGTTGCTGCAGCTCAAATGGGGATGGTGAAAGATGAACTTGAAGGAGTATTTCGGCGAGTAGCTGAAGTCCCGTTCGATTCTGAGCGGAAACGGATGTCGACTATCCACAAGATGCCTGACGCGCATACTCAGGTTCCCAAAATGCTTGAATCCGTGTGGGATAGAAAGGATCTTTTTAAAGAGGCATCTTATATTGAATTTACTAAAGGAGCAGTTGACAGCCTTTTACAAGTGTCTGGTTATGTATGGGTGAATGATCATCGTGAATCCTTGGATGATAAATGGAAAGAACGAATTTCTAAATCTAATGACGAATTAGCTCAAGATGGAATGCGCGTTTTAGGGGTTTCTTTTCGCTCCATGAAAGACCTTCCTCAAGATATTAGTGAAGAACAAGTTGAGCGTGATTTAGTATTTGTAGGCTTGGTTGGGATGATAGATCCTGCCAGACCAGAAGCCAGAGAAGCGGTTGATAAGTGCAAGAGTGCAGGAATCCGGCCAATTATGGTAACTGGCGATCACCCGTTGACCGCAAACTATATTGCTAAAGAATTGGGGATCACTACTGGGGATGTTGTTGTGTCTGGACGCCAGATTTCGGCTCTATCTTCAGATGAGCTGGAG
>JACUUU010000090.1 GCA_014859065.1 Anaerolineales bacterium | reverse complement strand
TCCTCTTGAGGGATTGCGCATCCCAGCAACAGCAGGAGTGGCTGGCGAAATAATCGCAAAAGGTAAACCTATTCTCCTTTATGGGGAAGAAATAAAACGGCACATTTCCATGAAATTTATGGAAGCTTATGGTCACCCTGTCCGGGCACTCATGGCGGTACCTTTACGGGTTCAAGATGAATGGGTAGGTGTCATGGAGGCTGTCCATAGCCAAGAGGATGCTTTCGCCAAGGATGACATGCAGCTAATGGAGTCAGCTGCTTCCTGGGTAGCAGCTGCCATTCAAAATTCAAGGCTTTTTTCTCAAGCAGAGGCAAGCCGGCATAGATTAGGTCAGCTGGCGAGGAAAGTGGTTACTGCGCAGGAAGAAGAAAGACTGCGGATTTCGCGCGAATTACACGATGAGGCGGGGCAGGCATTAATTGTACTAAAATTAAATCTGGAATCGATCCTGGCAGAGGTTCCGGCAGAATCAGTAGCATTACGTCGCCAATTGTTCGAGACGATCTCCTTGACTGACCAGACAATGGACCAAATCCGCATAATTGCACACGATTTACGACCACAGATGCTGGAATCATTTGGATTAAATTCAGCCTTGGAGGAGTTATGTAATGATTTTGCGATGCGTTCAAAATTGTCCATCCAATATAAAGGAGCGGATATTTCCAAAGTTTCTGACCCAATCGCGATCTCATTTTACCGTTTTCTTCAAGAAACTCTAACCAACATAGCTAAACATGCCCGCGCGAGTCAGGTCGAAGTGGTTCTCAGCCTTAATGAGAACACCTTTTGTTTATCTGTTAGTGATAACGGAATTGGGGTTTCGAAAGATGCAGAAAGCGACCCTTCAGGACGGCCCGGAGGCTTGGGTTTAAAAGGGTTGCAAGAAAGGTTCGAACTTCTTGGAGGCTGGGTGTTGATCGATTCTAGCTCCTTTGAGGGAACACAAGTGAGTGCTTGTGTGCCTGCTGAATTATCAATGGAGGTGAAGGAGTGAGCATAAAGGTAATTATTGCTGACGACCACAACATTGTCCGTCAGGGTATCCGGTCACTCTTGGAGAAATTAGAGGACATTCAGGTTGTGGGAGAAGCTGCCACCGGTCAAGAGGCAGTTGAACTGGCTGAGAAATTAAAACCAGAAGTTGTCATCATGGACATATCCATGCCACGTTTAGATGGAGCACAAGCCTCTCAACGAATCCTGGCGATGGATACTCCCCCAGCGGTGATCATATTATCAGTTCATTCCGACACACTCCTCGCTCAAAAATTGATACGGATTGGGGTAAAAGGTTACTTGCTGAAAAAATCTTTGGCTGAGGAGTTACTCTTGGCAATACGTTCAGCCACCCAGGGAGAACTCTATCTCAGCCCCGCAATCGCCGACTCGGTAATGACCTCCCTGATGGAACAGCCAGCGGACAAAGCTCCTCAAAGTCCGGCTGATTTGTTATCACCCCGTGAGCGCGAGGTGTTACAACTGATCGCTGAAGGTTATACCAACAATGCTATTGCTCAAGCATTATCTATCAGTGTGAAAACCGCAGAAAAACACCGCGCTAACTTGATGGCAAAACTTAATGTGCGGGATCTCCCCAACCTGATACGCACAGCTCTGAAATATGGCTTGATTTTTTCTGATCAAGAGTAGGGTAAAACCCCATTGAAATTCACATAAAGTCGTGGCATTATTGTAGGGGAGGTAGATGTATTTCTTATGATTCGCATCATCGTTGCAGACGACCATAGGCTGGTCAGGCGTGGTATCACTTCTCTATTAAAATCATCAAAAGAGATAGAAGTGGTAGCTGAAGCTGAGAACGGAAATGAAGCTGTTGAACTGACCGAGAAACTAGCACCGGATTTGGTCGTAATGGACGTCAGCATGCCGCAGCTGGATGGCATATCAGCCACAAAACGTATTCAGGAAATGGACTTGCCAACACGAGTGCTTATGTTATCAATTCATAGAAGCAAATCACTTGTGCGTATGGCATTATCAACAGGTGCTCAAGGCTACGTCCTTAAAAATAAGCTTGCCTCAGACCTGATACCGGCGATCCACCTGGTGAAACACGGAGATGTGTTCATTAGCGATGAACTGGGGGATATCTTGGGTAGTGGGTGCTAACTACACCAATGAGCGTTGAGGTTGCCTAGTAACATCTTCACAGCAATGCTTTTTTACCAAGGATATGATTATTCCAAGAATCCTTCTAGCAAGCGTGTATATTCACCTGCTATGTTCAGATAGGGAAAATGCCCAGCTTTAGAAAGGGTGACGATTCTTGCAGGTGGATAAGTCTCCTTCATGAGTCGCCTCAAGGTCTCATCCAATAACGGGTCGTTGTCTGACTCGATGATCATTACGGGGATGTTGAGTGAAGCAATGTCGGGTGGTGAAAAGGCATCCACCACACACCGGTAACGAGCGACGAATTGGGCTTTGCTCATCCCTCCATAAGATTGCTCAAGGAGATAAGCTTTGGTAAGTTCTGAATGTCCTGAAGCTGGGTAGAGGTCAAGATGTACATTAATGCGCACAACCGTCATGATAAGACCCACCGGCAGGTAGGGCAGCAGCGGCGCCACCAATTTATAGCGATCAGCGATGATATCATTGGGGGGAAAGGTATTGGCAAAAACGGCTCGCCTGACGCGATCAGGGTTCACAGCAATCAAGTACTGAGCCAGGTAACCGCCTAAAGATGAACCAACTAAATTAACTGTATCGATCCCTTCCTGATCCAGGATGGTGAAAATGCCCTGGCTCAATTCTCCTAAACTGTCCACTGCTGGATATGTCACCGCAAGCAGGCGGTAGCGATCTTTAAGCATCTCGATCTGCTGCCACCAGATATCGTATGCGCCTGACATCCCATGCAAGAACAAGATCGTCTGCTCTCCCTCACCGAGGAGTATGTACTCCCAGGTCGCACCAGTAACGTCGATTTGAATTGGTTGGTAGTCCGAACGGAAAGCTTGCAGAGAAACAACCGTTTGAGGTGCAACATCGGCGTAAATTCGCTCGAATGAATGGCTTGGTCCAGGGAAGACATAAGCCAATCCTATCACTGTGATAAGACCCAAAAGGATAAGCGCCTTGACTACTCGCCCCATCGATACCTCCTGGTGCTAATTTAAGCACAACAAGCCAATCAAACTGATTTGTTAATTTTACACCGGCAATGAAATCGCGCTCATCAGAATCCCCGCCGCTGACTTTCCCAGGGAGGCGCTTTGGACTGATTAAATTCCTCCACACTGGGGCCGGCTAAATTTCTCAAGCGCCAGATTCCATATAAATAGGTAATAACCAGCAACACTATGATATATGGCCAGCCCAGCAGTATTCTGGTAGCCCCCAAGGCATCGAGTGCATCACGTTGGTACAACCAAAACTCAAACCCCAAACGGGCTGCAAATGCTACCCCCCAAAGGATGGTAACTTCGTTGTAAGCTGGGAGCACCTTAGGATGCCAATACCAATTTAAAGGCCAACGCCTGGCGATAAAACTTGTCCAGGCAACCACAGGGCGATTGAGCGCAACACTAACAACACACAAGATCACTGTTATCGATCCGGAAATAAGGCCGGGCAAAAAAAACCCTCTTTCCGATCCACTTATAATCACGAAAATGGCAGCCAAGACAACCCCGCCCAGCCCACCTATTGAGTACACCAGGCTCTCACGCCGCAAGAGCCTGATGATGGCAAAAAATGCGGCAGAGGCAACTGCCATCAACAAGGAGCTGTTAACCCCGATTAAAGGGTTAAAGACAAGGAATATCAACAGGGGCAGAAAAGAATCGACCAGGCGAGAACCACGCCCGGACAACACCGACCGTAATTCTTCCCCCAGCTCTTGAATCTTAGTCATTGGCGCGCTTCCCCATCCAGAAAGCTTTCCAATCACCCTGGCTTGTGTACAGGGCGTAAAGGGTATACAGACTACCGGTAAAGAAACCCAAGACCATCATCAATACTACCCATACGACTGAACGTATCAGAGATTTTTCGCGGAAAACGATCCACATCGAGAACAAGATAAAGCCGGTGTACAGGTCAACAATGGAGACCACCCCCCAAGGATTGCGAAGAATCTCACCACCATCTGTGGCAAAGTTCCCAACTCTGAAAGCATAGATAAGGACTGCCGACATGGCGAGAATGCCCAAGAATGCGATAATTTTAGCGACGCTCATCGTGAACCAATCCCCTATAGGACCAGAATAACCCCAAAGATCAACTCAACCACCAGACTTAGAGTGTTGGATG
Source organism: Anaerolineales bacterium (assembly GCA_014859065.1). Classification (GTDB taxonomy): domain Bacteria; phylum Chloroflexota; class Anaerolineae; order Anaerolineales; family UBA4823; genus Kmv39. Next base: position 7,712 of record JACUUU010000090.1, on the reverse strand, counting down.
AAACAATAGAGCGATCCACAAACATAGAAATCGCGCGTACCAAAGCCACGACCAGGTAAGTGATACCCAACATGGCGTATGTTTCGGGGGCATTAAAATACAGAGCAGAGGCGCCCAGCCCAATAAAAAAGGCACCCAGTACTGCGCGGATTTCGGTGACGCCACGTCCACCACTCACCTGTAAACCGGTGAAACCGAGCACTTTCAGCGGCCACAACAAAGAAACCAACCCAGTGATTATGGTTGCTACAGCAACTGCGTATTGAAGAATAGGTATTATCATCGTCTAATCCTGCTTATTTTCGTTTTTTGGGAAACCAGGGGATAAAAGCGTTGGTAGTCTCGACATACTCCGTAAATCCTGGTTTGGTTTGTTTGAGTTCCTTCTCTAACATCGTCACACCGGAGACAAATCGCAAAAATAAGCTCATGATAAGCGGGCTGATAAAGGTCCACCAGCCACTGCCGGTAGCCAGAGCAAACAGGTAAAATCCCCACCATTGAGCAGCATCACCAAAGTAGTTGGGATGACGGGTATAGCGCCACACACCGCTGGTGAGCAGCTTACCTTTATTGGAAGGGTCAGATTTAAAGCGGGAAAGCTGCCAGTCGCCCACTGCTTCGAAGAAGAAACCCACAACCCAAACCAATATGGCGACCCAATCAAGCCAAACCAATTGCGCAGGGGTGTTATAGTACTGGGCTGCCAGGAGAGGAAGACCAATAACCCACATCAACGCTCCCTGCAACAGGAATACGCGGAAAAAACTTAGATACCACCACCTCTCACCATTTTCTTCTCGCCATTTTCGATAGCGGTAATCCTCCCCTTTGCCTATGTTCCGCCTGGCGATATGCAGGGAGAGGCGCAATCCCCAGATTGTCACCAAGATCACCAGCAGCAGTTTGCGGGGTTCAAATCCATCTGGGGTCAAGAAGAAGTAAATCCAGGCAGAAATTACAAACCCAGTCCCCCAAAAAATATCCACGATGCTGGCATCTTTGATAGCCAAGCTGAACAGCCATAAAAGCAGCATTAACCCTAAGATAACCAGCCCATTAATGGCAAACACTTCTAAAATCGACATAATCCCTCCCGAAGCATCTTATTTTTTAGAAATAATGGCAAAACCGATCGCACCAGGTCCGATATGAGCACCGATAACCGGTGTAATATCCATTGAATACACTGCATTGACCGGGAAGCGCTCTGCAAGACGCGCCAACAAACCCTGAGCATCTTGGGAAGCGTTGGTGTGAAGCAAAGCAAAACGCTCAACAGGCAGGTGGTCCTTGAGCATTTGGATCAAGCGATCTTCTGCCTTTTTAAATGTGCGCACCCTTTCAGAGGTTGGTTTTCCGTCGATCATCTTTAAGATCGGTTTCAGGCGCAGTAAACTGCCGATCCCAGTCATGGCTGAATTCATTCGTCCGCTGCGGCGCAAGAATTCCAGAGTGCTCAAACGGGCAGCCACAAAAGAACGCGCGGCCATGTCTTCCAAAACTTCCAAGATTTCCATCATCGACTTTCCTTCCATTGCCATGCGCGCAGCTGTCTCTACTTGAAAACCGGTACCCAGGCTGAGCTGACGTGAGTCCCACACCGTAACTGGCACATTTTGGAATTCGACTGCCGCAGTCCTGGCAACATCGACGGTAGCACTAAGGCTGATGGAAATATGGATGGAGAGGATTTCAGTGGCACCATCATCTACCAAAGACTGGTAGGTCCTGGTCAATACGTCAACACTGGGCGTAGCAGTGGTTGGATGGTTGGAATATGCTGGCAAGTTTGTGTAAAACTCTTTACGGGATATCTCCACACCATCTTGAAAACTCTTCTGGCCAATATTAATATAAAGCGGCACAACCTAGATTCCTAATTCATCGATAACGGATTGGGGTAAATCACAGGTTGAGTCGGTAACGATTCGAATAGTCATACGCAATCCCTCGAAAATATATTTGTTTAGATATTTTGGTGTCCAAAATCCTATCTAATAACCCCCAGGCAGGCAATATAGTAAACCCTTCAGGGAATTAAACCAATCTGATAAACCAATCAGGATCATTCTATGTAAATTATCATACCCCGATATTAAATTCCTTACCAGTCCTTTTGCAAAAAAACTTGGTTTTAACGCTCTTGCGGTCAAATGTCAAACCTCCTGGAGAGTCGGTTATCCATATTCTGGGCTGCCTTGCGATAGACATCCAGAGCTCGTTGGCGAGCGAAAGCGTGATCGATAACCGGGGCCGGGTAGTCCCGTCCAATCACACAGCCCAGTTGAACCTGCATCTCCGCCGGCATCTCCCAGGGGTTGTGAATGAATCTGGCGGGGATGTCGGCTAATTCCGGCAGCCAGCGGCGGATGTAATTTCCAACTGGGTCGAATTTCCGTCCTTGAAGGACAGGGTTAAAGATACGAAAATACGGCGCGGCATCTGTTCCAGTGCCGGCTGACCACTGCCAGCCTCCGTTGTTAGCAGCCGGGTCCCCATCGATCAGATGCTGCATGAACCAGCGCTCACCCCAACGCCAATCGACAAGCAAATCCTTGACCAGGAATGAAGCGCTAATCATGCGTGCGCGGTTATGCATCCAACCTGTATTGACCAACTGGCGCATGGCTGCATCAACCAGCGGGTAACCGGTGCGCGCCTGAGTCCAAGCCGCAAAATCATCTTTATTGTTGATCCAAGGTAGTTTGCGAAATGTTGGACGGAAGGCTGTCTGTCGCACGAATGGGAAATGATACAGGATGGCAATATAGAACTCGCGCCAGATCAATTCATTCAACCAGGTTTCCGCCCCCCTTTGGAAGACCTCATTCACAGCCTGATCCTGGGCTTTTCTGGCTGCAGCAGCTGCCTGGCGAGCAGAAAGCATTCCAAAGCGCAGGTAGGGAGATAAGGTGGATGTGGCTGGCAGGTCCATGCGATTCCGGTCTTCCTGATATTGGTAGATTGCGCTTTCGCTAAATGCAGCTAAGCGCCTATGAGCCTCCTTTTCTCCAGGAGCGAAGAGAATCCCATTTGTTGATCCTGACTCAGTGGGGATACCTTCACTGTTGACATTCGCTGGGGTGGGGATTTCTTGCGGTGCAGGCAGCGGTGTGCCAGGCCAGGGCTGCGCCATCCAGGCTTTGCTGAACGGGGTAAACACGGTATAAGGGCTCCCATCGGATTTGACAACTGACCCAGGAGGATGGACAGTCAGTCCCGGAGTCAGGTGAAGGGGCAGGTGTTCAGATACCTTTTGATCCCTTGTGCGAGCATAAGGTGAATAATCTTCTTCTGCGAATATCGCCTCTGCACTGACCTCAGCGAACAAACCAGACAGGACCTGGAGAGGATCGCCGCTACGCACGACCAGAGTGCTGCCACGCTGGCGTAAATCTTGCCCAAAGCACGCAGGCCTGCGTATAGAAAAGCAAGCCGGTTCTCTCCCACGTATGGGGAAGCGAGCAGCTGCGGATCGATCACAAAAACTGGTAAAACCCGTGCTGACATCTCAATGGCACTTGTCAAGGCCTGGTTATTTGCTAAGCGTAAATCGCGGCGAATCCACCACAACGCGATGCTCATATAACTACCTCCGGCCTAACCCTCGGATTGGTGATTGGCATCTGGAATTGCTCTAGAATCGCACGCGCGATCCGCAGTCCACCTAATGCAGTGGCGGCTACTGACTGGCCAGGAAAGATGCTGTCGCCAACCATCCATAAGCCTGGCATTAGTCGAGGCCCCCAGGCATGTAACAGGTGCGTCTGGGGGAATCCACCAACCCAACCCCAGGCGCGGCGGGTGAAACGCTGGAAGGTCACTGGTGAACCCGGCAACACCAAATCAGCAGCTTGGCGCAATCCAGGCAAGATTTGTTCTCCAGCAGACAACAACCGCTCAGTGTAATCAGCCTGCAAAGCTTTATAACCAAGACGATCCTTGGAGAATAAATCCCACCAGGGATTCAAATTGGTGTGTGTGCTGAGGGTAAGCGCTCTTTTGCCATGCGGAGCGCGACCGGCGTCCCATTCGGGGCTGATAGAAAGGAATACGCAATTACCTTCTGCCAGCGGTCGCTTGACGATAACCTGATGGTGTAGAATGAAATCAGTTGGCACGACCGAACCATCCAATCCCAGGTAAAGGACAAAAGCACCCCAACCCACCTTTGGGCGTTCAGGCAGGCGGCGCAGTCGAGCAGGCGCCTGCTCCCCTAACAATTCAGAAATATTCCAAGGGGTAAGGTTGGCTATTATCAAATCGGCATCATAATCAGTGCCGCGCCGCGTTTCTACCGCAATCGCTCTCCCCTTTTCAAGACGGATGCCAGTCACCTCTTGGCGATATATAACTCGACCACCATTTTCACGAACTGCTTGGGCTAACAGGTTGGCTACTGTACCCATACCCCCTTCGAGGTGAATGACTCCCCGCCGAGGCAAGTCCAAAGCCGCGGCAGCATACAGGGCATTGGCGTCCCGACTGGTCGTTTGAGCAGAAATGAGTAGTTGGGCATCTAGGAAAAGCCGCAGGCGTTCCAAATCTAAGGGTATGCGTGCAGCTGCTGGACGAACAGCATCCAGGGTTAGACCGGGCAGCATTTTCAAATTATCCTCATCATGGTTCACAAGCCAATTAAGTCCCTTGCTCACCAGATTGCGAAAATCTGATAAGCCTTGGGCAGGCCAGGCTGGCAGGTGCAATGCCAGATTCCACATGGCATCTGCAGTGCGTTCTTGCCAGCGCCAGAATTCCAAAGCGCCTTCACCAAAGGCGATGCGATATTCATCCCAGCGCCTTTCGTCCGCCCAACGGGTAATCTTAAAGCCGTCTGGTAGATGTACCTGCATGACCTCATTGGCTGGTCTTCCAGGCCAACTCTGAATGCCAACCGCGCACGCCAGCATATCCATTGGTCCACCCGGATAGAACCCTCCCGCTAAAGTCGCACCAGCGTCGAAGCGGTAGCCCTGGTGGAAAAAGTTGCCGGCACATCCTCCTGGATAGATATGAGCTTCCAGGACGGTTACATCTAAACCAGCCCGGGCTAATGCAGCAGCTGCGGACAACCCGCCTATTCCTGCACCGATCACCACTACACGCGGCATTATCCAGACCACCTTTCAAGTAAACGCCGTGTTTTCCAGGCCCGGTACATGAACAACAGGGGCAGCCCAATATAGAAACTTAAACCAACCCACCACCAAAAAAGATGGGGTTTTAATTGGAGGTAAATTCGGTCATTGATTTCAGTGATATCGTCTTCGACTTTCACGAATTCATGTTCGTGCACCCAGGCTGCGAAAGGGCCTTTGAGCTGGCGATCGCTAAAACCCGATGCAGTTAGATGCTCGATGCGCGCTTGCCAGTGAATGGGCAGCACTCCCAACCAGAGTGTGAAATCCATCTCTCTCCCATTTGCCAGGATGGGCGGGATTTGATGAAACTTCACCCTAACAGGAGGCGGTGTTATGGCAGCCATGCTGGCAGGTTGTCGGTGAAATTCTGCCACTTTGGACAAAGGCGCATTAACCCGGAAGTGATGCTCATACTTAGCTTTGATCCTCATAATAACAGCACCTAAAGCGTGAATAAACCTTATGCTTCTTAGATCATATCATAGAGCACAAGAATTGTCAAGTTTATATTAATATATTGCACATATATTGCCCATGATCTTGTTGGGTTGCTAGGACACAGATGCGGTATTTTCTAAGCGCTTATATACAGGTTGGGAAGGAAACTTCTTAAGCCCCATTAGCTGGTTGTAGATGTAAAGTTCATTATTGAGGATTGATTATCAATTTTGATAAAGCGAATGAAGTTGGGGGGTGCTGTTTTGGGTATGCTGGTCTTATGTTGGCATGGCATTAATATTTCTCTCGTCAGCAGAGACCACCTTTACCAAACTCATTCCAAAAAACAAACCTCATATGAAAGGCTATCCCCCTTTGGCCGCCTCTACCTTTGACATGAACAAATCAGCCAGCATGCGGAATGTATCAGGGTCGCTCCACATCCAGGGATGTTCTTTGTAGGGATGACCGGATTTACTCGCCAGGTAAATGGAACATTCAGGAATAATGCCAACCAGGCGTGCATATTCCGACGCCACATCAGGTGTCATGGCATCTTCCACGTTGCCAGTCAGTAATACGGGGCAGGTGATTGAATTCAATATAAAAGTGGGTATCTCGTAGCCACCCTGGTCAGCAATCGTCCGTAAGAAGGAGGTGTCACCATCGACAACTTGCCACCAGTCATCCCCGTGCTGCTGCTGTAAGGAATTAGCCTGTCGGCGGTAGTAATGTTCGCGTCCATTTATCTGGCGGTGCATTGCTTGACCACTACATCTGGCTAGGAAGCTATCTGCAATTACCCCCCTGGCTTTCAATCCATGCGTTCTGGCATGAGCCCCAGCAAAGTGAATGGCTGCCAGTGATCCACCACCAGTCCCCATTACGTAACATTCTTCGATACCTAATTCCAATAATAAATGCGTACCAAAGTCAGACCAGTAACCCCACAGGTCATACCATACCTCGTCTTGGTATTTGACTGCCCGTGTCGATCTGCCTGTACCTGGATAATCGAAGGATACAACCTGAAACCTGTCTGAGAAATAGGCCTGCTCTTCTGCGTATGCTTGGGATGAATGGATATGGTCTGGAAACATCAGCAAGGTTTTCCCTGAACCCTGTTTTGTATAATGGATCTCCTGCTCGGCAATAGCAATTTTCGGCACTTTAGCCTCTCTTAAGAAACAACCAAAGTTAATGTCTTTGCGAGGAACAACCGACGTTCTTTGTCGGCTTTGTGACGTGGCAAACTCAAACAAATACTTTGGTGGAGACTGCGTCGCTTCGCTTAGGCCCAAAGAGCGGGCTTTAGAGCCAAAGTGCGGCTCGCAGCGACATGTGAGGTTTTTTGAAATGAAGAGCGATAATTCGCTGTGGAGTAACTCCTAAAGACATTTAATTTCTTTAACCTGACCAAGGTCACAAATTTGAAAAGTAGGAACTAACACAATAGATGATCAACCAGAAGAGATGAGAAGGTTCTGGTTTGAGGTGTAGAGTTGCTGATAACAGCAAGTATCTCGACAGGTGGGGATATTCTCACTAAAGAATCATCTGCAGGAGAAAATCAGATCCGTTATCGACAAATGACAAATAGAAACCTTATTATTTCCCATCTTCAGCTACGAAGCGCAGGAAATTCGTGGATGCCAGGTCGAGGTCAGCATACACTCCGCGATACTGGGCAGGCAGTAAGGCTGCCAATTCAAACATGATCTCATCCACCATTTGCTGACGTACCTGGCGGGTTATCTTGACTCCCTGGGAATCCAGATGGAATGGTCTTCCCACGCGGATACGGAAATCTGTGCGCCGCAGGCGCATCAGGTTCGGCCTCAGGGATTCGCCTCCATAATAAACTAGAGGTAATAGAGGTGCGCTGGAATTCAATGCCAGCAACACCACGCCAGGTATACCTTTGCGCAATCGTCCATCGCCGCTGCGAGTACCTTCAGGGCTGACAGCGATGATCTTGCCGGCGTTAAGCAGCTGTATGGCTTTACGCATCGCGCCAACATCCGCCTCGCCACGCCTTAGAGGGATAGCCTGCCAAAAATTAAACAACCTGCCCATAAAAGGGTTATCCCAGGTCTCTGATTTGGCGAAGCCGGTCACCGGGCGTGGTTG
>JACUUU010000089.1 GCA_014859065.1 Anaerolineales bacterium | reverse complement strand
AAAGACGATCAAGGCACTGATCAATATCTTCGAGATAATCCCTGGCCCGAACCAGATGATCAGAAGGGGGGCAATGGCTACAATGGGAATCGATTGGCTGGCAACTACGTAAGGTGACAGCAGGCGTTCCACTGGCTTCGATTTTGCCAGCAGGTAACCCAGGGTAGTGGCAACGCTGATTCCCAACATCAAGCCCGCCACTACTTCGCTCAAGGTAGCGGTGAAATGACGCGGTAAACTGCCATCACTGATGGATAAAACGAAACGTTTCCAGACCAGGTCCGGTGTGGGCAAGATAAAAGCGGGGAAGTCTCCAGCCCGAGCGATCAGATGCCATAAGATTACCCCCAGCCCCAGGGAAAAAGGCAGCAGGATCAAGCCATGTCGGCGGGCTTTACGCAGTGGCCTGAGAGCAATTTTTTGTGTCTGTGTCAGGTCCATTTCACACTTTTCACTAAACAAATCTGCCCCGAGAGGATACTCGGGGCAGGTAGAATCCAACCACTTTACGCGTCATTGAGCAAAGAAAAACCCGAAAACCAACTGGCTTTCGGGGCATGCATCACGTGAACGCCACCCAATATTGGGTGTGATCGGTCACCTTCTCTCATCCGGACTATACCGTCGGCCTCGGAATTTCACCGTGTCCTGCGCTTTGCTGAGCAGCGCTGCTCGCCGCGCTCGTGGGCTATACCACCGGTCGGGAATCTGGCTTTAATGTGGATTATCGCTGCCATCACCCTGCCCCGAAGGTGTAAGTATTTAGTTGTCAATATTATATTACATGAGGGATAGGAAAGTCAAGAAAATGAAACAGCTTGGTCTGAGGGAAATGAAGCGACTAAGGGGCTAACTATTAAATTTCATCTCATCTTCATCCAATCCTACTTTGCCAAAAGTTACCACCAGCTGCTCAGGTCTGATTTCCAGGGGCTGTTTGATGCGCTTTTCTGCCAATTCGACATATTTGTGGATCACCTCATAACCCACATATTCACGACCCAAATGAGAGGCCACTTTCAACGTTTGTCCTGAGCCGCAGAATGGATCCAGGATGATTTCTTCCTTATAAGAATACAAACTGATGAGACGGTATGGGATCTCCTCGGGAAATGGCGCCGGGTGGTCGATATGGTTGGGAGGCACCGGAGCGATATGCCAGATATTGTTGGCTACGTCCATAGTAAACAGGCGGTTTATCCCGATTTTCGAGCTCTCTTTTTGCGCCTCTTCCCGATCTCGATAGATAGGACTGCCAGGTTTGCGGAAGACCAGGATGTATTCAGTCATGATATTTGGGTAGTAATAGCCTGGATATGGTTTTTGGATCACCACCCCCGCCCGTTTCACTCCAGCTGTACACTTATGCCAAACGATATCCTGGTAGAAATCCCACCCGCTTTCAACCAGGCGCGTAACGGTATCAAATGGCACTGGGATATGCCTTCCGTCAAGCAGAACGGTTGCAATGACGATGGCGCAAAAACCCCCGGGCTTTGTCACCCGCAGCACCTCTTTGAAGATCGTCTGCAGCCAATTTAAGTAACTATCGTAATCAGCATAACCGCCGTTGTATTCCCGTGTACGGTAGAACTGTTGTTTATCTCTTGAATGAATGTCGTAATCGATCGCGTTCCAATATGGAGGTGAGGTGACGGTCAGAGCAACACTGCCATCCGCGAGTTCGGGCATCGACTCACAGGTGTGCGGGAATATCTTGTTCATCACCAGTATTGTATCCTGAAATGCTTTAGAAAATTAGTGGGTAAATTGGGGAGATTCCAGGATAGAAACTTGTTATCGTCTGAATTTCCCCTTTTTTGGTGGAAATAGCTCCATTGACAATTCCCCCAATATATGTGAAAATGTTAACCATTATCCAGGTGGTCTTAATCCACCACCCCTCCTTTGCTATCCTTGACCAAGGAGGTGATGCCTGCACTGAATGACTGTACTACCATACACAGCGCTGCGGCATCCCTCCTCCTTATTGGATAATTGGAGCCGCAGCGCAGCAGGGAGCCGTTCTGATGACCGGCTTCCTGTCCGTTTAACGTGTATATTGGTAAAAACCGCGCCCGCTTTTGCGCCCCAAATATCCGGCGTCCACCATCTTGCGCAGCAGTGGCGCCGGGCGATATTTATCCTCGCCCAGGTCCCGCTGCAGCACCTCCATCACAAACAGCACCACATCCAACCCGATCAGGTCAGCCAACGCCAGCGGCCCGATGGGGTGGTTCATCCCCAGCTTCATCACCGTATCGATAGCTTCCGCCGTCCCCAAACCTTCACTGTAAGCAAAGATGGCCTCGTTAACCATCGGACACAAGATGCGGTTGGAGATAAAGCCCGGTGAATCTTTAGCTTCAACTGGTTCTTTGCCCATCTGGCGAGAGACTTCCATAACGGTTTGGGTGGTCTCATCCGAGGTTGCCAGCCCGCGGATGATCTCCACCAGACGCATGAGCGGCACCGGGTTGAAGAAATGCATCCCGATGACCTTATCTGGTCGCTTGGTCGCTGCCCCAATCTTGGTCAAGCTGATCGAAGAGGTGTTAGAAGCCAGGATTACTTCCGGACGTGCCAGGCGGTCGAGATCGGAGAAGATCTTGATTTTCAGTTCAGGGTTCTCGGTTGCCGCTTCGATAACCAGGTCTGCCTCAGCTACTCCGTCTAGTGCGCTGGTGGTCGCAATATTTAGTGCGGCGTTCTTTTGTTCTTCAGTGATGACTCCTTTTTCGACCAGCCTGCCGGCTGACTTGGCGATAGCGGCTTGCCCGCGCTGCAGCTGCTCGGGTATTACGTCCATCATGGTGACACGATAACCGCTGACAGCTGCCGTCTGGGCAATTCCGTTGCCCATCGTGCCCGCGCCCACTACAAAGATACTTTGGATACTCATGTTAATCCTCCAATTCGATTGCCATTGCGACCGCCTCCGCTCCTCCTAGACACAATGAGGTGATACCGCGCTTCAAGCCGCGGTCTCGCAGGGCGTAGATCAAGGTGGTCAATGTCCGGGCACCGCTGGCACCAATGGGGTGACCGAGGGCAATGGCACCACCATGCACGTTGACTTTATCCCAATCCCAACCCTTATCCATTAGGGCATAGCCGTTCGCTAAAGCCTGGGCAGCAAATGCTTCGTTGAGTTCGATCAAATCCACATCCGCCAGTGTCCAGCCTACCTTCTCTAACAAACGCGGCATGGCGTGAGAAGGCGCATCGAAAAGATATTTAGGGGCAACTGCCGCCTGAGCATAACCCACCACCCGCGCCAGGGGTTTCACGCCCAGCTCGTTGGCTTTCTCCCACGAAGCGACCACCACCGCGGCGGCACCATCGTTCAATCCGGGGGAGTTTCCGGCGGATACCTTGCCGTCCTCCTGGAACGCCGGTTTGAGCTTAGCCAGTGCTTCTATGGTGGTGTCACGTCGCGGTGTCTCGTCGGTATCAAAAATGGATACCTGCCCCTTGCGACCTGGTACTTCAACCGGTACGATCTCATCCTTGAATTTGCCGTTATCCATGGCAGCGATAGCTTTCCGGTGGCTGTTGAAGGCGAATTCATCCATCGCCTCTCGAGTGACATTGTATTCCTGGGAGATGAACTCGGCTGAATTGCCCATACCCCAATTTTCAAACACATCCCATAAACCATCATGCAGCAGGCTGTCGATCAATTGAGTATGACCAAAGCGTAAGTTGCCAGTGCGACCGTCCACCAGGAACGGTGCCCGGCTCATGCTCTCCATACCACCAGTCACGTAAAGATGACCATCACCAGCTTTTATCGCTTGGGCAGCCAGCATGGCAGCCTTGAGCCCCGAGCCGCACACCTTGTTGATGGTAATTCCCCCCACCGAATCGGGCAGCCCACCAAAAATAGCGGCTTGCCGGGCGGGGTTCTGACCCAAGCCGGCTGAAACGACGTTCCCCATGATGACCTCATCGATCATGGAGAGATCGCGGATACCAGCCCTGTCTGTGGCAGCTTTGACCACCATGGCACCTAATTTTGGGGCCGGAAAGCCGCTCAAGCTGCCTTGAAAGCGCCCGCTTGGCGTGCGGACAGCGCTGAGAATGACAGCTTCGTTCTTGTTTTGCTGATTTCCCATTGTTATTTATACCTCCTTATCTGGTGGGAGTTGAATTAGGTTATCGCTTGAAACTGGTCCAAATTTTTTTGACTTGTTGGTATGTGTCTTCCAGGCTTTCGGGGAGTACGCGTGTTTGTCCTAACGTGGACATGAAATTGGTGTCACCCTGCCAGCGAGGGACGATATGCAGGTGGATGTGTTCGGTTATCCCCGCTCCAGCTGCTTCACCGATGTTAATTCCCACGTTAAATCCCTCTGGACGGTAAATTTCCTTGAGCACCTGTGTAGCTCGAGACGCCATTTCCATGATCTCTGCACGCGTTTCCTCATCCAAGTCTTCCAGCTCTGAGTGGTGCTCGTAAGGTACCACCATCAAGTGACCGCTGGTGTAGGGGAAGCGGTTCAGGATCAGATACGCCTGTTTTCCCCGGAATACCACCAGCGTCTCCACGCTTTCTGGTTCCTCCAGCACCTGGCAGAAGACACAGGCATCGTTCTTATGGGGATCTTTGATGTAATCCATTCTCCAAGGGGACCAGATATATTTCAAATCTTCGCTCAATTCTCTAAAGGCGCAATAAAATGGAGGGTTTGACCACCTGCCTTTGCCTGCACCCATACCCTTTTATCTGCTGGTATTTTAGCATACTCTCTCCACTAAGAATAGTTGACATCCAAACCATTGCGGAGTATCCTTTTTAACCTGATTGAAACTTCTATGTCTCAGCTTACTTTCTCCCCACCATCTCCTTGGACTGTCACAGATATCACCCAATATCTGCGCCAAATGCTGGAAAAGGATTCACAACTGCAGGATTTGTGGGTTGAAGGAGAGGTCTCCAACCTCTCGAGACCTTCCTCCGGGCACCTGTATTTCACCCTTAAAGATGAGGGCGCTTCCCTGCGCTGCGTGATGTGGCGCAGCACGCTCGCACGCCAGCAGTTTATCCCCAGCGATGGTGAGGCTATCCGGGTGCACGGCTTGATCAGCATTTACCCGCCCAGCGGTCAATACCAGCTCTACGCGGATGTTTTTCATCGGCTTGGTGAAGGCGCACTTTACCTTGAATTTCTGCAGCTAAAGGCAAAACTGGAAGCGGAGGGCCTTTTTGAACTTGAACGAAAACGTCCTATCCCTCGCTGGCCGCAGCAGTTGGGCGTGGTGACATCTGCAACTGGCGCGGCGATTCGCGATATTCTCAATACTCTCGCCCGCCGCTATCCTTTGGTCAGGGTGATCATATCTCCTGCTGCAGTTCAAGGCAGCGAAGCTCCGGAGAGCATAGCCACTGCCTTGGAATCTTTGAACGCATCAGCTCGACCGGATGTGATCCTGGTGTCGCGTGGGGGTGGTTCCTTGGAAGATTTGTCAGCATTCAACACTGAGCAGGTTGCCCGTGCCATCATAGCCTCTGCGGCACCAGTCATTACCGGTATAGGGCACGAGACTGATTTCACCATTGCCGATTTTGTGGCTGACTTACGCGCGCCTACCCCCACAGCCGCAGCAGAAATGGCTACCCCTGATCAAGCTGAGCTGCGCGTTGCATTGCAGGAGAACCAAAACCGTCTGAACGGCTCAATGAAAGCTTATCTTGAAACAGTTCGCTGGAGAGTGGACTCCCTAAAGCAAAGCTTGAAGTACAACGCGCCTGTAATCAAAATTCGCTATGGTCGCCAGCAGATCGATGAACTCTCCCGCCGCTCTGAGACTGCCCTGGCGCACCGGTTTCGCTTAAAGCGCACCCACCTGCAGGGATTGCACCAGAACCTACTTTCGCTGAATCCGAAGGCGATCTTGCAGCGTGGATATGCCGTGGTTACTCAAGCCAGTGGTGCTCTGGTGCGTCAGGTGGGTCAAGTGCGCCCTGGGGAGGATTTGCAGGTGCATGTGAGCGATGGTGGGTTCGGAGTGCGTGTGCGTGACACACAGACGGATTGATCGATATGCGTTCACCTGCCTCTGAAAGTGAAATTCAATGCTTGCAGTGCGGTTCGCAGAACCTTTCAACTGCGCAATTTTGCGCTCAGTGCGGGACCGCTTTGACGGTTAACGGAGAAGATGGTGAGACTTTACAACTAGGCAGCGGTGAGTTTATCACCCAAGAAAACGAAACCCTCCTGATTGCTGGCACAAAAGCCGCTGAATCTGCTTTCGGGATTGGTTGTTGGTTGGGAGTCCTGATCAGCTTGGTCCTGGTTGCGATCCTATTTGCTGCTGGAGTAAGAAATCCCATTATTTTAAGCCTGGTAATGGTTGGTTCGATGATGCTTATGTTAGGGATTTCCTCTTTGTTCTCTTCTAGGGCAAAGGATGCTACCATCATGAGCGTTTATCAGCGCAATGTTGCCCCAAAGATCGATGAATACCTCCAGACCCAACATATCTCTAGATCGGAATTCCACGAGGTAATTAAAGCGACTCTGGATACAAGCGCACCCTTGAGCAGCCATTTCTCGAATTCTGAATTTCCAGATTCAGCTTCATTCAAGGAGAGTGAGAGATGAACCCCACAATGGAATTACCCCCCGAAGGAAAACCTCCTGTAGACCAAATGACCTATGAGCGAGCTCTGGCAGAGTTGGAAGAGATCGTAGCAGCTCTCGAAGCGGAGGAACACCCGCTGGAAGAATCATTGGCGTTATATGAACGCGGGCAGGCACTCGCCCAACACTGCACCAGTTTGCTCGATAAAGCTAACCTGAAGGTGCAGCAACTCTCTGGCGAGGAGCTAACCGATTTCGTCGATGGACCTGCTTGATATCTTCACAAACCGCATATTAATCATCGGTCTGGTAGCCTGGGCGTTAGCTCAGATCATTAAGATACCAGTCGAGTATATTCTCAAAAGGCGTTGGGATTGGGCACTTCTTTTGCGTGCAGGAGGTATGCCCAGTTCACATACGGCTTTGATCACCTCTATCACACACCTAATCGGATTAAGCGTGGGTTTCGGATCAGCCCTGTTTGCGCTTTCTTTCGTTTTAGCCATGATTGTGGTCTATGATGCCACCGGCATCCGTCGGCAGGCGGGCAAGCACGCCGAGATCATCAACACCATCATCTCGGATCTGGCGCATGGACACCCACTAAGACAGGAAGAACTGCGCGAGGTACTGGGACATACGCCGTTGGAAGCTATTACAGGAGTACTGTTCGGTTTAATAATCGCGCAAGCCGGTTGGTATCTTTGGGGGTGAACGTCAAATATTCGGGACTATTTCTTCGGGGTATTCCTTCTAGGATATTTCAGATTTCCCCTTCGAGAATTCTAGTTTTTTCTACCTCTCCACCGCCTTAAAACCTCCACCCCCTCCCTTATCTCCCTCACCCCCAGCCCGACCAGGGAAAGTGAATACAACCCACCTCCTAAAACGATGCCTCCGCCTAATACCAGCCAGGTGGCCTGTTCTCTACCCCAATATAACCAGGCAAGCAACCCCAGGGTCATGACGGCGCTGGCTGCCACTGCCTGGCTGAACCCTTTCAATACGTGCCTGCCCTCCAACCCATCCAGGCGGCGGCGCATCAACACCAGCAGTCCGACCATTTCCAACGCGGTGGCTAACGAATTTGCCAGCGCCAGGCCTCCATGGGGCATCCACCCCACCCGTGTAAACAGTGCGGCAAAAGCAATGCTGAACACCAGGTTGAGGCTCATTGCGGCTGCCCCTACCAGCACCGGTGTCTTGGTGTCTTGTAGTGCATAAAAAGCTCGCGCCAGGATCTCCACCACGGAGTGCCCCACCAATCCCACCGAATACCACAGCAATGCCCAGGCAACCAGCTCGGTCGATTGGGCTGTGAATTCACCTCTCTCGAAAAGCAGCGACACGATTGGAAAGCGCAGGAAGATCAGCCCCAGCGAAGCTGGCAGCGAGAGCAAGATAACTCCCCGCAGCGTGGCAGCCAGTGAAGCACGCATCTCCTCCGGGTGGCCGCGCGCCACCTGCGCGGAGAACGTCGGCAGTGCTGCAATCGCAATCGACTGTGCGATCACCACCTGCGGCATGGTCATCACCGCCCACGCCAGGGTGATGGCCGTCAACGACCCCTCCGGTTGGGCAGAGGCCAGGATCACATTGACCATGAAGTTGATCTGCACCACCGCTACCCCCAGCAGGCGTGGCAGCATCAGCCGTCCGACCTGGCGAACTGCTGGCTGGCCTAAGCCCAGGGTTGGGATGTAGCGCAGACCCACCTTTCCCAGGGCTGGCAGCTGCACACCCAGGTGCATCCCTGCCCCCAGTACGACCCCCCAGGCTAATCCATGGATGCCCCAATGGGGGGCTAAGACCACCACCCCGAAAATCATCCCCAACCAGTACATGCTGGGTGCCAGGGCTGGCAACAGGAAGATTTGGTGGGAGTTGAGGATGCCCATGAGCAAACCACTGATACCAAAGATTAGCGGTGAAAGCAGCATTATACGCAGCAGCGAAACTGTCAGGTTGAACCTGGTTGGATCCAGATCGGAGACCAGGGGATAAAGGGCGTAGCGAACGATCTGCGGTGCAAGGATGGCTGCCAGCGCGCAGGTGGCGATCAAGATCAAGCTCACCAAGTTTCCGATCGCTGATGCTAACTGCCAGCCGTCATCCCGCTCCTCCCTGGCGAGGAAGCCAGTAAATGTGGGGATGAATGCCGATGCCAGCGCTCCGCCCGCTACCAAACTGAACAATAGGTCTGGGAGGCGTGCTGCTGCATTGAAGGCGTCGATCTCCAACCCGGTGCCGAACGCTTGCGAGACCAGAATCTGCCGGATCAAGCCGGTGATATTGCTTAAAACAAAAGCAGCCATCACCGTTCCGGCGGCATAAGCGATCTGGCGATTGGCTGTCTTGGTGATGGCGTTCACGACTTTTGAATTATATCAGCAAGCTTTCCGGGAGCACCTGAAATAACCGCTCATCTGCACCCTCCCCTCCCCATGTCGTCGCGAGAGAACGCAGCGAAGCTATAGTAGTGGAACTTTTTTAGTCCACTACACCACTCCACGTCCTCTTCGTGCTCTTCTCGCTTCTTGCGGTAAAAATCCCCCCTCGCGAAACTCTGTTTCGCCGCTCCCCTTGTGGGATGAGGGCGAAGACACAGAACGTCTTTTGGGGGTGAGGGATCTCCCCATAATTTTCTCCGCGCTCTCCGAGTCTCTGTGGTTATTACTTGAAAACACCTCCCCCCAATGTCCTCCTGAGGAGCGCTCTACTCCTCCATGTCGTCCATAGGAGCGCCCTTTGCGACGAAGGACCTCTAGAGCCACAACCCACCCGCTACCTTGCAGGGAAAAATATCACCATTGAACCTCTGACAATGGTTATTTAGCTAATAATTTGATTGTTGGACACACATTTAGTGAATATATGACTGGTTTTTTACCAATATCTCTTTTTTTATACCCTCTTTCAACCCACTTATGATTATTCTTGCTATAATGTAATTCTGAACCACGTATACTGGCAAACTGGGTAACGTTCCTGTAAAATCTCATATGTCGGGAATATTATGGACTCTATGGATTTAAGATTTTTTACCAATGAGGAGGGGGCAACACTCCTTGATAGATTCAAGCAAACCCTTGCTAACGAAACTCAGTTCTTTGATGTTTTAGTTGGATACTTCCGAAGTAGTGGCTTTTTCTTGCTCTATCCATCTTTTAAGACAGTCGAGAAAATACGAATTCTCGTTGGTCTTAATATCGACAAAGTAACGTATCAGCTTGTTCAAGAAGGTAAAGACGGCCAGAAAAGTTTGTTTAGCTCAACCAAAAATATTCAAGAAGGATTTGAGGACCAGGTAACCAGAGAAGTTGAGGAATGCGAAGATAGTAAAAGGGTGGAAGAAGGAATCGAGCATTTTATCGATTTCATCAAAAGTGGAAAACTTGAGATAAAAGTGTACCCGGAACATCCAATACATGCCAAAGTATACATTCTTCGAAAAAAAGAAGGGCATGAAGATTTTGGTAAGGTAATCACTGGGTCCAGCAATTTTTCTCAAGCAGGTCTGGTTGACAACTTGGAATTCAATGTTGAATTAAAAGATGCTCCTGATGTTAAATTTGCACTGAATCGTTTTGAAGAGCTGTGGAAGAAGGCGATTGACGTAACAGACGAATATGTTGACACCGTCCATAATAAAACTTGGCTAAACAACACAATCACTCCTTACGAACTATATCTAAAATTTTTATACGAGTACTTCCGGGAAAAGATCAACTATGACAAGGAGATGTTTGAGGATCTTCCAAAAGGGTATCTTGACTTGGAGTATCAAAAAGAAGCAGTTGCAGATGCGCTTCTTAAAGTCCGTGAACATAATGGCGTTTTCCTGTCAGATGTAGTTGGGTTAGGAAAGACATTTATTGCAGCATTACTTGCCCGAAAGCTAGGAGGTAGGTCACTGGTAATTTGTCCACCAGTTTTGAAAGAGTATTGGGAAGATGTTCTCAGAGAATTTGGTGTTGTTGCAAAAGTTGAGTCGCATGGGAAGCTCGAACATGTGTTGAAAAAGGGAACTGAATTTTACGATCAAGTAATAATTGACGAAGCACATAGGTTTCGCAATGAAATCACCAAAAGCTTTGAATTGTTGCACCAGATCTGTGCAGGCAAAAAAGTAATATTGGTAACTGCAACGCCACTAAACAACAGACCCAAAGATATTGCCAGCCAGCTTTATTTATTCCAAAAGCGCAACAACAGCACCATTCCTAATTTAAAAAACTTGAGGCGATTTTTTACGACGTTAGACAAGAATTTAGATTCAAAGTTATCAAAAGAGGAATATCTGGAAGTTGTAAAAGAAAATTCTAAGATTATAAGAGAAAGTGTTCTTAAGTATGCTATGGTGCGCAGAACTCGAGCTGAGGTCGAAAAATTTTATAAGGAGGATTTAGAACAGCAAGGTTTGGAATTTCCTAAGGTTGAGGAGCCTAAAAAACTGTTCTATGACTTCGACGATAATTTGGACGACTTGTTTAACGATACCCTCTCACTAATTAGAAAAATAAGTTATGCTCGTTATGAACCTGTCAGATATATAAAAACACAAACGGAAACGCAAGATTTACAGACCCAACGGATAAGCCAGCAAAACGTACGGGGTTTTATGAAGGGATTACTCGTAAAGCGGCTTGAAAGCAGTTTCCATGCTTTTCGACAAACTCTGAAACGTTTCATAGATTCATATGACAAGTTCATCGAAATGTTTGATTCAGGCAAAGTATATGTAAGCAAGAAGGTTGACGTTTATGATCTTCTGGAAACAGATAGGGAAGAGGAGCTTGAGCAGCTGATAGATGAGGGTGAAGCAGTGGTTTATGAATCTTCTGGGTTTCAGGAAGGTTACAGAGACCTACTTGTTGCTGATAAAGAATATTTGCAGGAGCTTATTCATAGATGGAATCAAGTAGATGAAGATCCAAAGTTGAAGGAATTTTTAAGTACTCTAAAATCAGATGAAATACTTAAGAAAAACAAGGTGCTTATTTTTACCGAGTCGCGAGAAACTGGCGAGTATCTTTTCAAAAATCTGAAGGAAAAATTCGGAGACCAGGTCGTATTGTCTACAGGAATGTCCAAGGGGTCAGAAATGGAAGTGGTGAGAGCTAACTTTGATCCCATGCACCGATTCCCAAAAAACAAAAAGCGTCTCCTTGTTACAACGGATGTGCTTTCAGAAGGTATCAACCTTCATCGAGCTAATGTCATCGTAAACTATGACATACCCTGGAATTCTGTGAGAATATTACAACGAGTAGGGCGGGTTAATCGCGTGGGAACCAAACACGACAAGGTGCATATTTACAACTTTTTTCCAACCTCTCAGGCTGAAAGAGAAATCGGTTTAGAGAAATTGGCTGTTGCAAAAATTCAGGCGTTCCATGACACGCTTGGAGAAGATACAAAATATCT
>JACUUU010000440.1 GCA_014859065.1 Anaerolineales bacterium | reverse complement strand
ACTTCTCTACCAAACCTTCTGTCTCGGCTATCTCCCGAGTCAGTTGTCGGCTTACCCACTCATAATTCACTGGTGTTTGAGGAAAAGCTGGCGCGCCGCATAAAAAGCTCACAATTGCCAAAGCTCCTACTTTGGACAATTTATCCGCATCCCAAAGGATTCTTGCTTCCAATTCCCTTTCCGGTAATGTATTCGGTGCGTTAGAGTGATTCGCCACGGCGTATTCCACTGCAGCCACCTTATTTACCGGAAACCCAATGGAAGCCAAATATTCGTGTGCCCATTCAGCTGCACGCACCGCATGGTGCTCTCCTTCATATTGGGGTTGAAACCGATCATGTATCCATACGGAAGCTAAGAGGATTTCTGCATCTCCCCCTACCACAGCCATTAGGCGTTGTGCATCTCGTTCAACTTGCTGCACGTGTTCAAAGCGATAATTGTAATAGGGGTCACTCTCAGGTGATAATCCGGGCCAGTGCTTTCGAGCTGCACCTGTGGATATCAATAACAGATCCCTTCGCAACTGTGTTAACCAATCCGGCATAATCTATACCTCATCGCTTCAGTAAATTGTTCACAAGCATGCTATTGTAAGCCAGCGCCTTCTTGCAACTTGATCTTATTCACGTAATGCTGTAGTTCTTTGCGATCTTTTTCAGCCTCATCTTCCTTCTCTAGACTTTCATGAGCTTTTGCACAGGGCGCATAAGCTCTCGCTACACCTGGTCAATTCTCTATTAGCATCAGAATTTCCAATGCGAGACTGGCTATTTCTACAACTTCAGACGGTTCTCTCTGGATTATCTCAGCATTTGCCAGGTCGGTTTGAAGGATCAAATACCATCCCAATCCTTGGTGATGATTGTAGCTATCTCCAATTTCAAATATTTCGCAAGCTTCTTTCATTAGCGTCAAACCTTTTTCTACTTCTCCAGTGATAATGTGGTTCGTACCATTTTTCATTAAGCCTCGAGCCGGCATTATCTCGCTATCTGAGGTGTGTTCCGTGGCTAATTCTCGCTCGCTTTGTGCAAGTGCTTCCTCTGGCTTTTTCATTTGTTGTAGAATATTACCTCGACGCATTAGGCAGTAGGATAATGCGCGTTGCTGTTCCGCATAAGCAGGATTTTCCTTTACGATATCTAATGCATCAAGTTTCGATTCAGCATCTAGATAAACTTCTAGAGCTTTATCAATTTCTTTGCACGCTTCCAAAGCCCATAATGTTTGTTCGATCTGATTTTATATTCATTTGATTTTCTCTAATACTTCAGACAATGAAAGGTATCAACCTCGGGGCAAGCCCCGAACCCTTTCTTCCGCCGCAAGCGGCGGGGTATTAGACCCGAAAGGGAATAAATTCTCTAGAGTTTTCTATATTGGCTAACGACTTGAGGATTGATGTGGTGGTCAAAGCCAATGCCAAAGTCCGGTTCAACGCGCCTGCCACTGGCGGTATAAATCGCCACTTTATCCGAGTTGAACTAATCCGTCTTTGCCCAGTTACCAGGCAACCTGGAATTTAAGGCGCACTGGCGAAAGCAAGTTCGGTTCCCTACTGATCTTATTGGTAAATTATACACTCAGATTTATTACATAAGACTGTTTGCTCAAGCGAAAATTGGTCGATGCTAATGATTATTTTCGTAAAGCAATCTGAATAGGTAAGCCTAGAGTCATCCGCTTCGTCAGAAACAACTGCGTGAAGTTCTTGGACAAACGCCACTAGAATCCATCGCTGGAATTTTCCTTGGTTTGCTAATTGCCCAACTTGGTTAGTATATGTAGCGGTGAACGTTTTGGATCCTGGATTATTTCTTCGGGGTGTTTCTTCTAGGAAATTTCAGACCAGTCTTTATTTTGTGCTTCACCTCTCGCTTGGCCCGCGCTGCCAGGATTCCTTCATACTTGCTTAAAAACTCTTCTACTGCTCTGACGTCATGAACCACCAGCTCTCGTAACGCCCATGACAGTGCCTTGATGACCATATCTTCGCAATCGTCT
>JACUUU010000439.1 GCA_014859065.1 Anaerolineales bacterium | reverse complement strand
CCATTTCACCTCCCGAAGAAGTGGTATTTATACCGCAAGAAGGCAGTGACTCCTTACCGCCACCAGCGATTACCATTATCACTCCAACAACAGAAATCCTCCTTACACAAACCTCGGATGAGCAAGACCTGCCCCCAGAACCTACCCAAACGCCTACTCAGACTTTGGCACCCACGCCTGTACCCACTCCTATCCCACAGGAAGTCCATCTAAGCGGCATTCGTCACGAATACCAGAGCTGGAATAACTGTGGTCCAGCGACCCTATCGATGGCATTATCCTTTTGGGGATGGGAAGGTGACCAACGTCCAATCGCCGCTCAAATCAGGCCCAACCCACGCGATAAAAACGTGATGCCATACGAGATGGCTGATTTCGTCCGTACAGAAACTGAATATGGCATAATAGTCAGGGTTGGTGGAGAGCTCGAACTGATTAAGCAGCTTCTGGCGGCTGGCTTCCCGGTTATGGTTGAAAAGGGGGTTGACGCCCAGGATGGTTGGTTGGGGCATTATGTCGTAGTCTCAGGTTTCGATGATAACCGCCAGGTCTTCACCTTACAGGATTCACTGCGGGGACCAAATTTACCTTTGTCCTACGATCAATTCGAGAGCCACTGGCGATCGTTCAACTTTACATACCTGGTGATCTATCCCATGGACAAAGAATCTGAAGTGGTGGATTTGCTGCACATCCACGCAGACGAGACTACCAATCACCACTATGCTGCACAAAAAGCTTCCGATGAAATCTTCTCCCTTACCGGCAGAGACCAGTATTTTGCCTGGTTCAACCGCGGGACGAATCTGGTGCGCCTGCAAGACTTTGCTGGCGCCGCCGCAGCCTACGACCAAGCTTTCGCCCTCTACCCATCCATCCCTGCTTCAGAACGCCCCTGGCGTATGCTGTGGTACCAAACAGGCCCTTATTTCGCCTATTTTTACACAGGTCGCTACCACGATGTGATCAACCTGGCAACTACCACCCTGGACGCAATGAGTGAGCCTGTCTTGGAGGAGAGTTACTACTGGCGGGCATTAGCTTTGGAAGCCCTGGGGGACCTGGAGGGGGCAGTTAGTGATTTTAGAGCCAGCCTGGAACAGCACCCCGGTTTTGGACCGAGTCTCGAACAGCTAAGAAGATTGGGCTTCGAAAACTGACATTATTAATGTATAATGAAAGCCACGGAGCCTGCCTATGACTTTATGGACGATCTATCTTGTCTGCGCGGTTGCCGGGGGAACTGTACTGCTGCTTAAACTGCTGCTGATGATCTTCGGCATCGGTGGGGGGGATGCTGAAGTAGATTTTGACGCAGCTGACCTGGACTATGACATCTCCACTGATGCCGGGTATGGTTCTGGTGGAGTATTTAATTTCTTTTCCATCCAATCCATCGCCGGATTTTTCACCATGTTTGGATTAGTCGGCATGGGCTTGATGCAGGTGAATGCCTCCGATTTTTGGAGTTTTATAGGGGGATTAGCGGCCGGTGTATTTACCGCCTGGGCTACAGGTATGATTTTTTTAGGAATGCGCAAGCTGCATTCAGAGGGCACCTTGGTTTTATCCAATGCCATCGGTCAACAAGGCTCGGTCTACCTGACCATCCCGGAGAATGGTTCTGGAGTAATCACCGTGACCATCCAAGGGTCAAAGCGGACTCTAAATGCAATGTCTGAAAAAGGTCAAAGGATCCCGACTGGAAGCATAGTTAACGTCGTTGGGGTCAAGGCTGGAAACATCCTGGTTGTCACTGACCAGCTACAAGATACATAATTCTCACATTCAGGAGAAAACCCGATGTTTGAAAATATCGCCCTTCTGATCTTATCTGTGATCGTTTTCATCATATTGATGTTCCTGGCGATCCTTTTCATGATTTCCAGGTACAAACGCTGTCCTTCAGACAAAGTATTGGTTATTTCAGGTAGGGTGGGCAGAGGGATGTCGAGTAAGTGTATGCACGGCGGCGGCGCCTTTATTTGGCCTGTAGTGCAGGAATTCCGC
>JACUUU010000438.1 GCA_014859065.1 Anaerolineales bacterium | reverse complement strand
GCTCTTCCGATCTTTTATAAACTGGGTGTGTCATCTTTCTCTCCTAACAAAATGATCTAATCAATGCAAAGAACCGGCATGGAACCAATTACTTATCCTCATATCTGGAAACGATCTCGCGTGTAGAGGCTTCCAAGCCGACCCGGACAATTTCCAGGGCAATCTCGACCCGCCTTTCCCAATTAATCGGGTTGGCATCATAGATATCCGCTTGCTGGCGCTGCCTTGCCTTTCCTGAAGCACGACCTTGATATTGATCGGGGATTTCCCAATCCAGCCCATCAACATTCCTATAAGCTATGTCAAACCCGGCTCGATAGAGTAGTACCGGCCATTCAGCATCTGTTCCGAGGGCATTGCCCGGCTCACAATTCGCAATCAAGAATTCTGCTGCTTGACGGCTGAAACCCTTACATCCAGCGCTCACATCCATGGAGCGACCTAATAGATGGGAAGTGACCAGGTTGCTGATCTCTTCAGTCAACACCAGCGCCTGAGGATGAGTGCGGTAAGCCTGGTCAGTTCGACCAACGATTAGACAATCCACACCCTGAGTGAGCTCTACAATCTGGCGCCATTCCGAAGCCCTGGTTTCTACCCATCGCAGCAAGCGATCAAAATCAACATACTGCACATGTGTTTGCGCAAGATTCAAAGCCGTCTGCAAAGCTACATACCTGCCCCATGACCAATCGGGTGAAGCCACAACAAACACACCATATCTGTTTCTGAGAGTGTTTACCAGATCATCATCGGGTTCCGGTGGCAAAGAAACAACCAGGCTTGCATATACTTCTTGCAAGAGGGGTGCAATTCGCTCAAACCGAGACAGTTCACCCCGCGGGTGCCATGCAGAAGCTAAAACTACCGACATAAGAGGACTCCCTTATCTTATCCTTTTGAGTGAAAAATTACCAATTGGTACATTTTTTGCATCCAAGTAAACACACATCGAAGCCTATCATTGAAAAAGGTATCCACACATGAACGAACAATCCCAAAAAGTGCTGATCAAATATATGATCGACCTCTCCCAATATATCGACCATAAAGTCTCAAAATCGAAACATCACAGCAGCAAGGTGGCTCATCTAGCTAAATCGACGGGTAGAAATTTATCGATGGATGATCGTAGTCTGCGCACTCTCTATTGGGCAGCTCTACTGCACGACATTGGCAAGATCGGCATCCCTGAAGAAGTGTTGAGCAAAGCTGGCCCATTGAGCGAAGATGAGTGGAAGTTGATGAAATTGCATCCGACGGTAGGAGCGAATATCGTAAAAAAGATGAGAGCGCTCAACGCAATCGCTCCTGTCATCCAATCCCACCAAGAAAAATACGATGGAAGTGGATATCCGGCAGGTCTGGTCGGTGATCAGATTCCTCAATCCGCACGCATCTTGACTGTCGTCGATGCATTTGAGGCTATGACCAGTGAACGAGTGTATCGGCACGCCTACAGCCATCAGGAAGCGGTCGATGAGCTGCAGGATAAGAGTGGATCCCATTTTGATCCGCTAGTTGTTCGGGCTTTTCTGGAAATGGTAAACACCCCAATCACGCTTTAATGTCGTTCGCTCAACAATTTTAAAGTGCAAAATCCTTCATCCCCAGGGACGAAGGATTTCTCCGCGGTACCACCCTGCTTGTCCGGATTACCCTCCAACTTGCGCAAAAAAGATTAGGAGAGCATTCCGAACCGCTCGAGATCGCTGTAACGGGCGACACCCGTTGCTGCCTAGAGAACTTCAGGCGCTGATCAGATCAACTCCTACTCTATGTTCTTTCACCAGCAAGGCTACCCTAACTGAGGGCGGCAGGCGAGTTCAACCTTTGAGTCGCATAACTGAGAACAATTACCGATCAGTGCTCCGCGAGCACCGTGCCGGGCTTCCACCTCTCTCTCCCGACTCGCTGGCGGATGGCTTACTACTCCTACCAATACCTTTTCATCGAGATTGGGTGATATTCGCTCAATTCCGCTAATGCTGTGGGTGAATATCACCTACCT
>JACUUU010000088.1 GCA_014859065.1 Anaerolineales bacterium | reverse complement strand
TTGTGGATACGTCAGTCCGCTGATTCGCAGGAGTTTGGAATGTAGCCAATAAGGGAGCACCCAATTGGAAATGACCGGCAAGAAAAGTGTTTTTCAAACCAAGTTCTCGCATATCTTCAGTCACGATCAATGGGGCGCGAAAGCGGTCGATAGCTCTTTCCATAACCCAATCTGCCGGATCGTTACCAGATTCTTCAATCATGCCTCTAATCAACCTCAAAGTCTCGATGTCGGCATCTTCCCCAATATGCCGATAAACTGATACCATTATAGGCACTTTGATAATGCTTGAAGCTGTAAAAGCTACATCTGGTTCGACAGGTAAATCTTGTCCTTGTTGGTATGCGAAGTGGATTTCATGTGCAGTTTGTAGGTCCAGTAAATAAAGCCCTACCAGACCATCGAATTCGGCAATATCGTAGATAATCTGTTTCAAAAGGATTTCTAGATTTTGAAATGATGGACGCGCAGGTTGTGTGCGTTGCAAAATTAATTCTGCTACCCTTCGGTCAGGCGACCTTAGAGCGCTCTCGATTTGTTGAATGGAGCGATCTACATCCAATGCGGTTCCTTCTAAACCGGGACGAAAGTTGATTGTGCCAGGTGATGGAATTGATGGGGTTGCTGGTCTATCATATCGAGTGGCAATTTCCTCAGTAAGGTAATTTTTTAGGCGTGTTTCTGAAAAGGAAGATTTGAGTGGGATGTCAGCGGAGGGAGTGGTCTGCCCCCAAAGATATTGCCAAAAATCAACCCAAAAAGACTGCTGGCTGCGGCTAAGGTCGGCAGCTGCCAGCATACTCTCCAAGTCCAATTGAAAACCAATCACTGTTGGAGAAAGATGAATAATTTCACCGCTGTATCTAATTTCAATTGGTTGAGTATAGACCTCCAACAAACGCTGCGCGCTGGCTTGTCGGTCTAAGCCACTAACTGGAACACCAGCAACTGTCATGCCTGGAGGAAATAATGCTCGCTCACGGCTGAATTTGACTAATTGCAGGGTGGTGAGAATTACACTTCCTAGAAGGAATATTATAGAGATCCAGCGAAGGGTAGAAATAGAACCTTGATTTCTCATTTTTAGTCGAGTGAAAAGTATATCATATTTGTGTTTTTATGTTAAAATGAGAGTGCGGCTGCAGAATATGTCTGCCTGGGTGAAGGTAAAACTGTCAGCAATTCGATGTTTTGGGTTTCTTACCATTATCGCCAATGGCTGGAAAATATCCCTAATGGTAGCAGCGATCGAATCAGGACCTGATTTGGTCGCTTTTAAATTAATAAAAACTGAAAGGGACAATAGAAATGTATCGATCATTCATGATATACCTTTCCGAAGCAGGTTGGGCGAGGGGGATGGTGACCAACTGGAATTTTGCATGGAGAACTGCTAAGAGGTTTGTTGCTGGCGAGAAGCTTGAAGATGCAATTCAAGCAATCAAAGATCTGAATGACAAAGGAATTAATGCCACACTTGATCATCTAGGCGAGAATACAACCAGTCCAGCAAAAGCCCAGAAAGCAACAGATACAGCCATTGAAATTTTGGAGGCAATCGACCATGCCGGTGTTAGTTCCAATCTTTCAGTGAAATTAACCCAGATTGGACTAGCTTTGGATGAAGAATTGTGCGCCCAAAATCTTCATAAAATTGTTGAGACTGCCATGAAACACGGGACTTTTGTGCGTATAGATATGGAGGATTCACCTTGGGTTGAAACGACTTTAAACCTATACCGTCGAATGCGCGCAGACTGCAGCTGTGAGAACCTTGGTGTTGTCATTCAAGCTTACATGTATCGGAGTGCCAATGATATTACTCATTTAATGCAAGACCAGAGTCGAGTACGATTGTGTAAAGGTGCGTATAAAGAACCTGCGCACGTCGCATTTCCGAAGAAGAAGGATGTGGATACTAATTTTGATCAATTGACAAAACAACTTGTCGATGCTTCTTTTGCTTCAGGTTCTCCTCACATTAGCTCCGATGGGAAGATCCCTCCAATACCAGCTATTGCTACCCATGATGATCAGAGAATTCTTTTTGCGAAGAACTATGCTAAAAAGATCGGTCTACCAGAGAAAGCTTTAGAATTCCAGATGTTGCATGGCATCCGGCGAGATCTGCAAGAGCAGTTATCTTCGGAAGGATATCCGGTACGTGTTTATGTTCCTTATGGCACAGAGTGGTATCCTTACTTCACCCGTCGTCTCGCAGAGCGACCTGCCAACGTGTGGTTCTTCATATCAAATTTCTTTCGTAGGTGATTTTAAGCGTAATTGTCTTTACACAAACGTCGACAGCATAGCATTTTATTTACTTGAATCCATTTAGCCTGATATTGTTATGCAATCTGTATTTGAGTTTAAACAACCATAAATCAAACCATTGAACACAATTGGGGGGGGTGCATGGAGAAAAGATGGATTCTTCAAACGGGTTATCTCCTTGACTGAGTAAACTTAACTTCCTAAGCATGCTAATCTCATCTCTTGTGGTATTATGAATTCTTAATCAAGCCTTCAACCGGATTCTAAACATGAAGCAAACCTGCGAATTCTTGTATGAGCACTTAAAGCAAGATGGTGAAAAAACTGTCACCTTTTTCCATAAACTCAGCGAAGATCAGTGGCAATTACCAGTTTATGTTAATGATGGGATTGAATGGAGAATCCAACAGGTATTGGCTCATTTGGTTGCCTCGGAAGCAAGCTTCGCTAGATTGATCAAGAATATTTTAGCTGGTGGTAGAGGTGCACCCGAAAAGTTCGATATCGACGCTTTTAACCAATTAGAAATTGAAAAGGTGAGACCAAACTCACCAGAAGAGCTCCTGGTACGATTCAAACAATTACGGGAGTCCACATTGGATTTAATTGGCATTATGAATCAGTCAGAACTGGAAAAAGTAGGTCGTCATCCTTTTTTAGGAGAGGCCTCACTTGGTGATATTATCAGGCTTATTTATCGTCATAATCAAATTCATTTACGTGATTTGAAGCGGATCGTTCATTAAATTTTGTATGAGTTTTCGACAGATTCGATTATTTATTCGCCTTTCACGCCCCTTATTCCTAATTGGAGCAGCCCTGACTTACGCTTTGGGGGTTGGTATAGTTCGCTACCTTGGCTATCCTGTTGATTGGGGAATTTATTTGTTGGGGCAAATCTGGGTGATATCTATACAACTCAGCGCTCACTATTTGAATGAATACTTCGAAGCCCCCCGTTATGTCAATAACCCAACCCCAACGCTTTTCTCAGGTAGAAGTGGGGCGATTGCACCAGGTAAACTTACCCGAAACACAGCATTATTAGCAGCTGCTACCAGCCTCACAATTGGTGCGTCTCTGACTGTTATCATTATTCAAATTGTACCGGTTTCACCACTCCTGATATTCTTGTTTGTTATCATTTTCTCGAGCGCTATCTTTTACTCAGTACCACCATTTGAACTTGCTTCCACAGGTTATGGAGAATTGATAAATTCAATCCTTGTAGCAAATTTGATTCCAGCCTTTGCGATGACGCTCCAAATAGGTGAACTTCATCGGTTACTGGTAATGAGCACCTTTCCTCTGACCTCCTTGCATATCGCAATGATGATCGCAATAGACTTTCCTGATTTTGCTACCAACATCAAGCATGAAAAACGCACAATGTTGGTGCGTTTAGGCTGGCAGAACGGCATGTTGTTCCATAATTTGCTGATACTTACTGCGTTCTTACTCTTAGGTGTTGCCATGCTATTTGGTTTACACCCTGGTATTGGTTTGCCTGCTTTTCTCCCATTACCACTGGGACTACTTCTAATATGGTTGATGCGACGGGTTGCGGTGGGGGCAAAGCCTAATTGGAGAGCAATTACATTTGCCGCGATGATCCTTTTTGTGAGTACCACTTATCTTTTGGCTTTTTCATTTTGGACTAGGTGAATTTTAGATGCCTGAGTTTTTAAATTTACTTCCTCCTCAAGAGGCATTGAACGAGCTTCTTTCAAATCTGGTTGGCAAGACCACGAATGAAGAAATTGATACTGTTGAATCGTTAGGTAGAGTCACTGCAGAGGGAGTAATTTCAGATATCTCTATACCAACCTTTCCTAGAAGCACAGTGGATGGTTATGCTGTGCGTGCGCTTGACACCTATGGTGCCAGTGAAGCTCTTCCAGCATTTCTTAACGTGGTGGGGGAAGTTCTTATGGGTTCCGAACCAAAATTTTCTATCGAGGCAACAGAGTGTGGATTGATTCATACAGGAGGGATGTTGCCGCAAGGTAGCGATGCAGTAGTGATGGTCGAATATACCCAAGAGGTTAGTGAACAGGAAATCGAGGTAATGCGATCAGTTGCTGTTGGGGAGAATGTGTTGAAGGTGGGTGAGGATGTGGTTAAAGGTCAAGAAGTTTTCTCACCAGGAACTTATCTACGACCAGCGGAGATTGGGGGGTTAATGGCGATCGGGATTACCAGGGTGAAAGTAGTCTCTCGACCTAGAGTTGGAATTCTATCGACCGGCGATGAAGTTGTACCTCCGGATCAAGATGTTAAACCTGGTCAGGTTCGCGATATAAACTCTTATACTTTATCTGCACTTGTGGAAGAGAATGGAGGAGTTCCAATTCGTTATGGAATCCTAGCGGACAAGTTTGAGGAGCTAAAAGCAGGTATTACTCATGCATTAAGTGAGTGCGACATTGTGGTAGTAACTGCTGGTTCATCTGTCAGTGTGCGCGATCTTACTGCTGATGTGATTAACCAACTAGGAGAGCCGGGAGTTCTTGTTCATGGAGTCAACATTCGACCTGGAAAACCAACTATTCTGGCAGTTTGTGATGGAAAAGCTGTGATTGGCTTATCTGGAAATCCAGTTAGCGGGTTGGTGAATGCTGAATTGTTTGTTGTGCCGGTGATTGCATATCTACAGGGAATTCAACGCTCACGTCCTCGACCTGCAGTTGATGCCAAGTTGTTACTTAATTTATCGTCGCAAGCTGGGCGAGAAGACTGGATTCCAGTTCTATTGCACCAGGAAGGTGATATCTACCAGGCTGAGCCTATTTTTGGAAAAAGCAACTTGATTTTCTCTCTTGCACGCGCGAATGGCTTGCTACGCATTCCCCCAGATGCTACTGGTTTGAATGCAGGAGAAGTTGTTCAGGTCAGATTGTTATAATCAGTGAATACCGCTAAACCCATATCCCCATCAATCAAATGTCGGCAGGATTAGAAAATTATTACTGGAAAATTAAAACCAATTCTCTATATATTAGATTCCCAATATATGGTTTAATCGCATTCATTGTATAGGGTTAGAAATGATGATTTATCTTAAAGATATTCCTCTTCCCGATGCTCAATCCCGTTTTGAACAGGCTTTAAAAGATGCGGATCTTTGGAAAGTATTGGATATTGAAAAGATCATATTAGATGAAAATGCAACAGGTCAGGTGTTGGTTGAGCCAGTGTGGGCAAAGATTTCATCACCTCAATACCATGGAGCAGCTATGGATGGTTTTGCGTTACGCTCAGAGACAACAGACAATGCAATGCCAACTGCTCCTGTGATTCTTGAATATGGAGATCAAGCAGTATATGTCGACACAGGTGATCCTCTTCCCATTTGGGCTAATGCAGTAATTCCTATTGAAGATGTGGAACCGTTGGATGAAAAAAACCAAATCAGTGCAGATGCTCGCCATCCTCAACAAATCCGCATTCGGAAAGGTGTACCTCCCTGGAGTCACGTCAGGTCTATGGGCGAGGACATCGTTGCTACTCAGTTGGTATTGCCAGCTGGGCATGTTCTGCGGCCGGTAGATCTTGGTGCAATTGCTGCCAGCGGCCATGCACATCTCATGGTAGCGCGTCAGCCAAAGGTTGCGATTCTTCCAACTGGTAGTGAACTGGTACCCATTGGAGAAGACCTTCAAGTCGGTGAAATCATCGAATATAATTCCCTCGTTTTGGCTGCTCAGGTTAATTCTTGGGGTGGAAAGGCAGTTCGTTTTGAGATAATCCCTGATGAATTTCAATCTATTCGAGACGAAGTTGAACGAGCTGCAGAAGAATTCGATTTAATCCTGTTAAATGCTGGCTCATCCGCTGGCTCTGAAGATTATTCGGCAAGAGTTGTAGAATCACTGGGTGAATTATTGGTGCATGGAGTCGCAGTGCGTCCAGGACACCCTGTCATATTGGGCATGATCCACGGTAAACGGACGGTACCGATAATTGGTGTTCCTGGTTACCCAGTCTCAGCAGCAATGACTGGAGAGATATTTGTCGAACCATTACTGGCACGTTGGCTTGGACGTCGCCAATATGAACCTGTCATCATTAAAGCCAGGTTGACACGAAAAATTACATCGCCTGCAGGAGATGATGATTTTGTTCGGGTAGCAGTAGGGAAAGTTGGAGATCGGCTATTAGCTGCACCTTTAGCTCGTGGAGCAGGTGTAATTACCTCTTTGGTGAGAGCTGATGGATTGGCTTTACTTCCACGCGGTTCACAGGGCTTGCCAGCTGGGGCAGAGGTTGAAGTTCGGCTCTACAGATCATTTAGAGAACTTGAACGCACAATTTTCGCAATCGGATCGCATGATATCTCGCTGGATCTTATCGCCCAATATTTGGCTTTGAGAGATCGGCGACTTGCATCAGCAAATGTTGGCAGCTTAGGAGGTTTGTTAGCGCTTCGACGTAAAGAAACACACCTGGCTGGTTCTCATTTATTAGATCCGGATAGCGGTGAGTATAATCTTCCTTATATCTATGAGTACTTACCCAACGTATCTTTAGTAGTTATTACGCTGGTGCACCGCCAGCAGGGTTTAATAGTGCTTCCGGGAAATCCAAAAGGTTTACAATCGCTTGAGGATTTGCCCAGAGAAGATATTCGCTTCATTAACCGGCAACGTGGGGCTGGAACGCGAGTATTGTTGGATTATCAGCTAGGATTGTTGGGGATTGATAAAGGTTCTATACAGGGTTACAATCTTGAGGAATACACCCATCTAGCCGTGGCTGCGGCTGTAGCTTCTGGCAAGGCAGATTGTGGATTGGGAATTTCTGCCGCAGCTCAAGCTCTGAACCTGGAATTTTTACCTCTATTTAAAGAACGCTATGATCTAATCATACCTAAAGAAAACTTTACCGGTTCACTTTTAGCGCCATTACTAGATGTAATAAATAATCACAGTTTTCGTCAAGCAGTTTCATCATTACCGGGCTACGATGTGACCAATATGGGCAAATTAGTAGTGGAGATATAGCTAATAAAGATTATTTAATTAGGTCTGATCGATCATAAAAAATGATTACATTGAACTAACAAGGAGATAAATGTGCCAATACCTGCCGGAAATCCAGCCCCAGAATTCACTCTTCAGGATGAGACAGGCACACCACGTTCCCTTTCAGATTATCGTGGTAAACAAGTTGTTCTTTATTTTTATCCTAAAGATGATACACCAGGATGCACAAAAGAGGCTTGCAGCTTTAGAGACGATTATTCAGCTTACGGAGAGGTTGGAGCAGTAATTTTAGGAGTGAGTCCTGATACGCCTTGGTCTCACGCCAAATTTAAATCTAAGTATGAACTACCCTTTACATTATTAGCTGATCCTGACCGTGAGGTTTGTAAATTGTATGGTGTTTGGGGGCCTAAGAAATATATGGGAAGAGAATATGAAGGTGTGCTGCGAACTACATTTTTGATCGATCATCAAGGCGTTATTGTCAAGGTCTTTGAAAATGTAAAACCTGCGAACCATAGTCATGAGATCATTGAGGCATTAAAACAAAAATCATGAGATTTCGTTTCATCATACTGCTGCCATGCTTAATAATTCTCATTTCCCTCTCCGCATGTGTAAGAAATGGGACTGCTGATAATAGGGGATTTGTTGAGGACGAATCAGCCTTGCCAACTATTGTTCCAGTGCCTGATGAATTCAGTAATTTGCAGAATCCTTTAGAAAACACTTTGCAAGCGGTCGAACAGGGAGAAATCATTTATCAGGTGAATTGTGCTTCCTGTCATGGGGTTTCCGGAAAAGGTGACGGTGTGGTTTCAAATTCATTAGAGCCGAGACCAACTAACTTAGCTGTAAATCAGGAGCGGCTGTCTGATGGATATTTATATTGGCGGATTTATGCCGGTGGCGCCTTTGAGCCTTTCCGTTCAGTGATGCCAGGATGGAGAGGTTTGATCAGCGAAGAAGATATCTGGAGAGTCATCACTTATATACGCAGCTTAGAGGGATAAACTGAGACCTTTTTTTCTAGGTTGTGGTTATTTAGGTAGAAAAATCAGCGTGAAGCGGCTCAACCCACAAAAACATCCGCGCATTATTCCCAAATTATTATCTCATTCCCCTTGGGCAGTTGCCGTTACAGGCGGGGTTCTAATCTTCTTGCTATTAATTGTCCAATCTAGTCTTTCGACATTATTAGCTGATAAATATATTTGGTTATTAATTGGTCTTGGGATAGCTTTTGCTGGGATACTTCACTATTTTGCAAAAGTTGTTATAAGACTGGTAGATGATCGGTGGCAGTTAATTAAGAAATCAGCTGATGTTGAGATTAAAGCCAATGATGCCACTCGACATTTGTACCTCTTATCCCAATTAAATGAAAAGTTTTCAAAAGCAAGAGAAGAAAAGGAGATTATAGATGCCTTGGTCCATTTCTCTGTAGAAGTATCAGGAGCTATAGGTGGATCATATGTTCCACTTGATGATCGCGGTTTACCAATGGCAGCAGCAACTTACGGTGATTACCCTGATACAGTTATCAGCTCATGGACAGATTATCTGGCTTCTCCTGGTGTCCGCCAACGTTGCCACAATTGTAAAAAGTCTGGATACCACACCGAATCATGCCCCCTCTTAGCCAATCCTTTTTCAGACACTATTTCGATGTACTGTTTACCATTAGAGCATTTTGGAGGAGAGTTTGGAGTTCTAAATCTTTATTTGCGAAAGGGAGATGAAATCTCAGAGAACACGCAGAGGATTTTAATGATTATTTTGGATGAATCGGCTCTGGCATTAGAAGGGACTCGTCTTCGAGAGGAAAAATCAGATTCAATTAGCCAGATGAAAGAACTGAGAAATAAAATTGATTTAAACAACCAATTATTGTCGATAATTGAAAAATCGCTTATTATGTTGGAATCCGAATTTGCCTTGTTAATGATAGACAACCGAGTTACGGGAGAATCCGAACTCTTTTTATCTGCTGGAGATTACAACAAACCTACTAATCTATCTGTTGACCAGATCTGGCAGAAAAGTTTTGATACTGGGGAAGGTATTATTTTCTCAGAAACATCAGGGTATTTGAATTCCACACTTGGAATATCATCAGCAGTAATAGCTCCACTCCTAATAAAAGATAGTTCTCTTTATGGGGTAATTATTGTTGGGAATAACCGACAAACCTTATATGAACAGTATCAATTAGATGCGTTACAAACGATTACTTTTTTGGTTGAGTTGTTCATCCGTACAATTAATATCCAAGTAGATTTGGAATTTCAAGCCATTATGGCAGAAAGGACCCGTTTAGCACGAGAAATCCACGATGGGTTGGCTCAAACCTTGGGTTTCTTAAAAATGCAAACTACCCAAATGCAGAATTATTTGGTTAAGGGTGAGATTTCCTCTTTGCAGTCAAGCCTTGAAAATTATCATAGAATTCTAACAGAAGTATATCGGGAAATCAGGCAGACCATCGATGGATTACGCCTTACCCCATCTGAATTTGGATTTTCCTCCTGGTTACAACAGACAGTTGAAGATTTCAGTGATAATTTCGGTTTGAATGTGGAATTGATCGATATCGATTGTATTGAAGGTTTAGCTCAGGAAGTGCAAGCTCAGTTGATACGAATATTCCAGGAAGCATTAAGTAATGTGCGAAAACATGCCAAAACTAATAATGTTTGGATTTCATGTTTTAAAAATGGAGAAGACCTGATCATTGAGGTGAGGGATAACGGCATTGGATTCACACCAGATGAAATTCCTGCCCCCTCGCGTTATGGTTTGCAAATTATGCAGGAACGCAGCGACTTAATCAATGCTGAATTTCAGGTAATTAGTAAACCCATGGATGGCGCGATTGTTAGGCTGAGATTACCGTTAGGAGTAGAAATTAAGACCGCATGAAACACCTTAAGATCGTTGTGGTAGACGACCATGCCCTTTTTCGGGCTGGTCTGGTAAGTTTACTCTCACAATTTGAGGAGTTTGTTATAGTCGGGGAGGCTGGTGATGGTCTCGAAGCACTTTCCGTAGTGCAAAATACCAATCCCGATGTTGTTTTATTGGATATTAATATGCCAAGGATGGGAGGTGTCGAGACAGTTAAAGCGCTCAAGCAAACCGAAAAATGTCATATCCTAATGTTGACCATATCAAAACATGAGGAGGATTTGTTTGGCGCGATAGCATCTGGAGCGGATGGTTATTTATTGAAGGATGCTGAACCGAAAGAATTACGTCAGGCAATCAACCTCGTTGGCAAAGGTAAATCAATACTCTCTCCAGAAGTCACTCGGCAGGTACTAAAAGCTGTTAGCATCAGAGGGCTGCAGACGGATAGTGGATTAAGCCAACGGGAACTAGAGGTTTTAAAGTGTTTGGCAGAAGGTATGACAAGTTCGCAAATTGCATCCAGCCTCTTTATCACTGAAAATACTGTAAAAACCCATGTCCGCCACATCTTAGAAAAGCTGGAAGCATCAAACCGGGCGGAAGCGGTTAGTAAGGCTATCCAACTGGGAATAATCCACCAGTAATCATCTAATCATATATATACCGCTTATCGATTGTTATTTTAGGGTGATTGGAAAATCACCCTTTTTTGGATATAAATATCCTTCCTTTTGAACGGTATGTAGCGTGACATATACGATCAAATTTGGTAAATTTATGTATGACTTAAGCTATGCATGGGAAGCACATCTGATGACGAATGGGAAAAAACAACCAAATCCCTGGAGGGTTCTAATTGCTTCTAGCCATCCTCTGTTCGCTCAAGGTCTATTAAGTCTATTACAGAAGCGACAGAAAGCGGAAGTCGAGGTTGTTGGATTGGTTTCTACGGTTGACGAAGCTCTTTCAGCACTCCAATCACTGAATCCCGACCTGGTTGTAGTTGATTATGATGATGATAAGGTGAACCGAGATGATTTCTTAAAGCGCTTCGTTACTGGGGGAAGTCGATTGCGGGTTGTTTTATTATCTCTTAAAGAAGGGGGTGACGAAGCCATTGTCTATGATCGCCGGACATTAGCTGCCTCTAGAATAGATGAATGGTTAAAAAAATGGACCGATTCTCAAGAATATGAAACGGTTTCTGATTTTAACAATGACAACAAAAAGCGAGGGGAAGTCGATTTAGAGAGGAGTAACAAAATGAAACATGTTATTGGGGCAATCTTATTTGTTATTGGGATTGCTGCTGGTGGAATTTTTGCCTTAGAGCGCATTAATCTGCTACCAGATCAAGCAAGTGTACAAGCTCAATACATCGATGAATTATTCAACATTCATTTTCTTGCTATTGTCGTTTTATTCGCCCTTATTGTCGGTTTGATGGTATTCAGTATACTTGTTTTCAGGCGTAAACCTGGTGACAAAACTGATGGACCCCATGTTGAAGGGAGTAGCAATCTCGAGGCAATTTGGACCATTGTGCCTCTTATTGCCGTCCTTGTTATTGCTTTCGTGGGGGCTGATGTGCTCGGTGCAGTCGAACGGCCAGAACCTAGACCATTGGAAGTAAGGGTTGTCTCTTCACAATGGAATTGGCTTTTTGAATACCCGGATTATGGAATAATCTCACCAGAGTTAGTCTTGCCAATTGATCAGCAAGCCTTGTTATTATTAACATCAACAGACGTCATTCATTCATTCTGGGTACCTGAGTTTCGAGTGAAACAGGATGCGCTCCCTGGGGGAGAAGATATGGTGAGACCGTTGCGGATCACCCCAACTCAAATTGGGAACTATAAAGTTTTATGTGCAGAGCTTTGAGGGTTGGGACATGCTGATATGCGTGCAGATATAAGAGTTGTAAGCCAGGATGAA
>JACUUU010000437.1 GCA_014859065.1 Anaerolineales bacterium | reverse complement strand
CCGATTCTTTACGAATCCGCCGGCACACAGAAAACCCATCCAGTTTAGGTAGGTTTACATCCAACAAAATGATGTCGGGCTTATCCTCAGCCCAACGTTGTAAAGCTGAGAGACCATCAAAAGCTTGGATTACTTGAAAGCCCTCCCTTCGAAGGGCAAACGCAACAACATCTGCTAAGACCCGATCATCATCAACAACTAATGCCTTCATCAATTACCCCGTTTATCAAACAGTACCTACCCATAGTAAGATTGTTGAGAAATAAACCACCATGCACCACACAAGGTTAGACTGCACCATTTCGATGATGTTCAAACCTTTATAACCATTTTCTCATCATTTTCCAACTCATAGTTCAATGGACCTTGGGGTATAAAATTTTCAATTTGTAAGTCACCTGAATCCATGAATTCCCAAATAACCTGGAATGGGACCTTGCCAGGCACCCATTTTTCTGCAATCACCACACCATGTCCTGGTAAAACCGTAAAGACAACCTGACGCGGGTCATTTGGGTCATTAAATGCTTTGGATCTCGAAAAGGCATCTCTAATTGCCCTTGCTTGAGCTTCTGTTGAGCAGGATACTGGATAATGATAATATGGCTCATCCAAGGAGACATGTTCGATCAAATGTGGATTATACGATTGCACCCCCCGATGACCGTGTAATTTCGACCTTGCAACGGGAACTTCATATACAGACTTGCCTGGTGGATTAATATTGGCAACCACGTTTCCCGGTTGCATTTCGACTGAGATCCTCGGCAATGGAAAATCCATCTCGATCATTTCCACAGCTTCAGATGAGGGCGGATCGTTCCGCTTTCCATCTACATTTCGCACTAACGCCCCTATCCCATCTTTTCGAACGCCAATAATTATCGCCATCTCGTCATCAGTCAGGTTGTCTTTTTCTACAGGCCTAGCTGAGCCTGTTATGGTGGCAATAAGTCCAGGGATTTCAGGGTCCCAGGTAGTAAAACAGCCTTCGCTGTATTGCCGTGAGATCGCTTCATCGATTGCCGGTACATGTACAAGGTCTGAGATCCGGATCATTTGGGTAAAGAAATTTCTTTTCCCAAATTCTAGTCCTGCTTTCCTCATTGCTGCTGGTGTACTCAATCTTTGCCATTGTTCCAGACTAATGGAATCTCCTACAACCTGATGGTTGGTGATTTCGCTGGTGCTCACTGCTGTTAAAATCCTAAAGGCTAAATCTCTCAAGAAATATTCTGGATCAGTTGCGTCGGTACGCGGGTGGGCGCCAACCAAATCAAATGTGTATGCTTCAATTGGAGTTTCTTCACCGACAATCAGAATGATGCGAATGCATTTTGCCTGGCTTTGTAGCGTCCGCATCAATGACAACATCGGTCCCCCTCTTTTGCCCTGCTCATACAAAGTCAGATAAGCCGATGGTGCCAATCCAGGAATATCATAATCTTCAGGTGAGATTTGATCATTGTCAAGAACCTCCTGGAAATACTCCAGCGACTCTTTCAGCCGAGCTGGCGACACTTGAATGATTGTTACCACTGTAGGTAATTTCTCTAGACCGAATCGTTTTCTAGCTGTGAACATCAAGGCTGTCCGCCACTTGATAGGCTCACCAAAATTAGCTGTGGTCAAGATAACATCAGTACTGTTGTCAGGTTGAGAACTTGTGATATGCCCAAGTTTCTGAAATTGTTCCAATAAATCCTTCACTACATTTTCCATGAATGGATTTGTTGAACCCGGAACATATGCAACTTTAATTTTCTTCAGCCAGTTATGAACTGTCCAAGAAATTTCTTTCTCTGTAATGCTCATATTTAAATTCTCCTAATATCAAACTTGACAAATAAATCAATAATCAGCCACTCAATTACCAACTTGTTTTCGCTCAGAGGGTTTTTCTATAGCTTTTATGTGCTTGTCACTCTTTTCCCATCCATGCAAACGAAAGGAGCGAACTACCCAGTCTGCAAGGCTCGGAAAAAAAACTTTTAGCCAGTATAATCCAACCACTGGCAAGGGTAAGATCACAATTGG
>JACUUU010000436.1 GCA_014859065.1 Anaerolineales bacterium | reverse complement strand
TCTATTTCGATTACAGCCATAACCTGCTGCTTGATATTGCGCTTGAGCAAGGAATCCTCGGTCTGCTCGCGTTTGGGTTCATTTACTTGAGCGCTGTTTTGATGGGGATCAGGTCTTTGCGAAACACCTCCAATTTCCCGCTGGTGCTGGCGTCCCTGGCTGGTATAGCTGTGATCTTCGTGCATGGATTAGTGGATAATATCATCTATTACCAATGGGGTTCACTGCTGGTCTTCATCATCCCCGGGTTTATGTTGAGCACTGCAAAGATTGAGGTTGATCTCAATAATAATGAAGCTAGACTACCTGCGGAGAGAACTTCATCTCAGGCTAGCCGCTTCGGGTGGCGGACTCTGGGAGTTGGTGGGACAGTGGGCGTGGTGGTAGTCTTGGTGATATTGGGATTCAGCTATCGGCAAGGCATAATGTCAGCCTGGTACGCCAACCTGGGCGCAGTAGAGATGGCACGGATTGAGTTAGATGATTTCCCCAGCGGGCAGTGGGACGACGGGGGTAGAGCAGTGTTATTGGAACCAGCGCAGGGGTATTTCCTCCGGGCATTAGATTACGACCCTGATAACCGCACCGCCAACCACCGCCTGGGATTGATCGCCATGCAGCAGCGTGATTTCTCCACCGCTACTTCCTATCTAGTATCCGCCCACCAGCTGGACAGCGACCACCGCGGCATAAGCAAGAACTTGGGCTACGCTTACGCCTGGTCGGGTGAATTCGATCAGGCAGCCTATTTGCTGGCGCATATCCCCGAAGCTCGACAGGAGTTAAGCACATACACCTGGTGGTGGGGGACCCAGGGACGTGAGGATCTGGCTGAGAATGCCAACCGCATGCTTGTTATTCTGGACTCTCAAAGTTATTGACGATGAAATTAAATATCTTACTTTATAAACCATTAGCTGAGCATAACCCTCTGCAGCGAATTACCCTGCTGGTGTTGTGCTTGCTGTTAATCCTGGGGATTGGTTTGAGTTCCCCACTCCCGACAGCCGCGCAAGAAGAAGATGGCTGGGCAGATCCACTCAACCTGTCACGTTCTGGAGCAGCTACGGATCCCCATATTGTGGCTGATACCCAAGGCTGGCTGCACGTGATCTGGGAGGATGATTTTTTGGGTTGGGTTTACACACGCTTTAACGGTGAAACGTGGAGTAATCCAGTCGTGGTGGATTTTCCATTCGAGCCAGAGAATCTAAAATTTGCCAGCGATGGTCGTGGCCGCATCCACGCATTCTGGATGGACCAGGAAGGAAGGGTCTATCACAGCCGGGTCTCACCTGGCAGCTTCAGCGATCCGGAAGCCTGGACAGAAATCCAGGTGGCTGCCTCCTCCGCATTGACCTACAAGATCGTCGGTGATGAGCGGGGAGAAATCCACCTGGCGTTCATTCGACCCCTGCAGACGGAGGGAAGCCCAGCCGGGGTCTATTACCGCCGCACAGCAGGCAGCGGTGACAGCTGGACATCGCCGTACAACCTTTACCAATCCCCTTATTTCCGCGGTCTTTCCCGCTCTGATGCTAATGTCGACCTCGCTGCAGTTTTGATTGAAGCTGAGATGCGCGTGTATATCACCTGGGATAACTGCCACAGGAAAGAAGTGTTATTAACTGTGTCTCGTGATGGGGGAGATAGCTGGGCTGAACCGGTGGTGATCGATATGCCTGACCCCGAGCGCGGGTTAGCGACGCCATTCAACCTGAACGCTGGGGCAAAAGGTGAGGGTGTCATGTTGATCTGGCAGGTGGGCGAACCTGGATCATCCTGCCGCCAATATTACCAGTGGTCGCCGGATGGAGGAATTTCTTGGAGTGAACCTCTCGCGATGCTGGCACAGTCCTTTTCCTGCCCCGGGGATAACAGGTTTATCCCCAGCGGTGATGGGAACCTGGTCTTGATGTCCACCATCTTGGACAGTGTTTACCTGTCTGCCTGGGATGGCGAAAGGTGGAGCGACCCTCAAAATCAGGGGGTACTGCGTAGTTTTGACCACCCCGATGTGCTCACTCAGGTGAGATTAGGCTGCCTG
>JACUUU010000435.1 GCA_014859065.1 Anaerolineales bacterium | reverse complement strand
CGGTCGGAAATAGCCAATAGCAATTGCTGAATAGATAAATTCTGTTTACCTGCTGATTTTGGCGGATCGGTTATTCGCGTTAGATGAAGTAATATGTCATTCCAAAGTACTTCTTGGACCACGCCGAAAAAGAAACTGGATGTTCCATTTAATAGATCTATACGTTCAGGTGAAACCGCAAACAACTTCTTGTATTCTAGCCACTTTGCAGTCAGCCATGTTTCTTCAATGAATAGACCATGATATATTGGTCCTAACCTCGGTCCTAAAACCTGGCGATATTTTTCTTGATCTACTGTGGTATTCATAATCATCTTCTTGGAAGTAATTTGCTGTTAAGCCAACGGTTTTATCTATCTATCAAAGCAATTTTTCAAGGATTTCTTTCTCGACACTTGAATACAAACCATCGATCTCTTCCTGGATGGTAATGGTGAGGTTTAGGGCGGTGACGATACGGCAGTAAGCGCGCACTTCATCCAGGCTCAAAGTCCTGCCACGCCGATCCTTGAGCCATTTGGCGCACACCTGGTATCCGCCGATCTGGTATTCCCAGGTCTCCAGAGGTAAGGGGGCGAAGTATTGTTGTGGGTTGATGTGCAGGCGCTCGGTAGGTGGGTCGAAGTAGAAACCTTCACCCACATTCTTACCGACACGGTTATCGCCTTGACCGTGGAAGCGCGCCTGTGGTGCATCCAGTTCGGGCGAGCGCAGCAGGTGCAGGTCTGCCAGGCGAGCGCCTGATCTGGCTAACTCCTGGAACAAATCACGATCGCTTGGGAAGGGAATGCGCGGGAAGTCTCCGCGCAGGAAATCAACGTACTTCTCCCGGTAGTAGGGGGCGTATAGTACAGCGTAAATGTAGTAGATAATCTCTTCAGGTGATGGTTCAGTTGCAAAAGCTTGTCCCAGCTTTTCAAATAAAATCCTATCCAAGTTGGGTTGAGGATTGTTTGGTTGGAGGTCACTAAAGAGATCTTTTTTAGTTAGGTCAGGATGGATATATAAAGGCAACAAATAGCCACGTTCTCGTGTCATATTTGATACCATGCAATCATCTGTGATTTGGTCACTCACCATTGCATGTGACCACTCTGTTTGGGATAGCTGGCGACAAGTCATCAATGCTAAATTCTCTTTCTTAAACATTTGTCGCATAATTTCGGGACGAGGCATGCAAATGAAGCCGCGCGAGCGACCGGTGTAGTAGGTGTAACGCACGTCGAATGGACGGTAAAGGATGGGTACCACCAGGTCACGATCTAGCCCGCTGCGCTTGAGATCCTCTTGTGCAAGAGCAACTTTCCAATCACGAGCATCCTTACCCAGCTTGTAGGCTTCCCGGGCAAGCTCTGACTCCAATCGAGAGAAATTGAGCACCGTGTTCCAGGCTTCTTCTGACGTCCAGTGGATGGTCAACCTGTCCCGGGCAGTGACGATACCGACGCTGTATTTTTGGAATATGTCAGTCACACTGGTGAAGGTGTTGTAGCGTTCCTGTTCAGCCTCATCTCGGGGTACAAACAGGTAGAAATTGGACCTGGGGGTGATCTGCTCCCAGGGCGTGCTGGAGAAATCGTTACCTTCCAGCCACTCGTATTTCTCCTTACGCGTTCCCCAAAGGTCAGCCTGGTGCACCTCAGCCGGTGGTTTATCTTTCTCACCCGTCTTGACCAAGAAAACAATGGCAACTCCCTGGCGGATGTCGAACACGTTCTCATCCGGGCTGCCGTCCGGGCTGGTTTCGCGCTTGAGCGAGTTACCATGCAGGTCCAAGACGAATATGTGGTCGAAGGTGTCCATCAGGCTTTGGCGCATGCCGCGGAAGGTGGGGTTATCCAGGTAAGAGTGGTTGGTGATCATGCCGACCACACCACGCCCTGCCTGTTCGATCTTCCATTGAGAGAAGCGCAGGAACTTGACGTAATCATCCTGCAGCCATTTGGGGTTCTTCTCTCCCAACGGCTGCCCATCCACTACCTTGTAAGCCTCGATCTGCCTCCTAATCCATTCACCCTTGTTGGATGAATGCCCCGAATAGGGCGGGT
>JACUUU010000434.1 GCA_014859065.1 Anaerolineales bacterium | reverse complement strand
TCGACATAGTCGAGCAGCATATGTGCTCCTTCGATTTCTCCCAGCATTGCCTTATCGCCTGCCGCAAAGATCAACCCGGCTAATTCCCCGACGATATCTCCTCGTCTACGGTGAGCTTCGGCTGACTTCAGGGAACAAGCAAGGCTGGAATGCAAATCATCCACAAACAAAGTCAGATTATTACTAGCCCGCCCCAGGATATAGTACATCTGGTGGCTTTCTGCCAGCCGTACAGCTTGCTCCAGGTTTTGTATGCTTTGTTCCCTGGATAAACCTGGTAATAACGCCAAAGTAGTTAGCGTGTCAGCCTGCACCTCCACATCTCCCAGTCGTTCCCCGATGGTCAGCGCACGCCGGCAGTATTTGGAAACCTGATCGTTTAATCCGTTAAATAAATAG
This sequence comes from Anaerolineales bacterium, assembly GCA_014859065.1. Taxonomy (GTDB): domain Bacteria; phylum Chloroflexota; class Anaerolineae; order Anaerolineales; family UBA4823; genus Kmv39. The sequence goes on along the minus strand of JACUUU010000434.1, from coordinate 1,652 downwards.
GTGCGGCCGATTTGATGCAGCAGATGAGCGTGCATTGAGCTTTCCCCCAGGTGAGGTTCAAGGTCCAGGGCTGCTGATAGCAACCCAAATCCTCGGGTTGCGTGCCGAGGGCAGGAGGCACGTAATGAAAGGGTGTAGAGGTGCGCCAATCTCTCCAGGTCATCTTGCTGCCGGCAAATTTCCATTCCCTCCTCCCAGTGTGCCATGGCTTGGTCGTAAAACCCAAGCCGGTTCAAAGCCCGGCCGATATCCATCAACAATTTGACCCTCAAACTCTGTGCAGGATTCAAATTCAAAGCTCGGAGGAAATACCCCTGGGCTTCGATGTTAGCGAAATTAACCAGAGCACGCTCGCCTGCTTGGACGAAATATCCTGCCGCTTCGATTTCGCGATTGGCAAGTTCCATATGTTCTGCCACCAAACCATAGACCTCCCCAAGGCGTTCAGCGCTATATGCCAGCAACCAGTCTGCCACCAGGCTGTGGTAGGTTTTTCGGTCCTTTACCAGCACGGTGTCGTAGGTTACTTCACGCAGCACGTCGTGTTTGAAGGTGTATTCCTGTGCGCCCTGAAAAGTTGAATCCTCGTGGCGGAAAATCATCTCCTTTTCCCGCAGGCTACGCAGTACTTCCTCAATTTGCGTGGAAGTCACCTTTCCATTACCCTGGGCATGCATATAGGAAACTGCCAGGTCCCAGAATGTGCGTCCAATTACCGAAGCCTGCTGCAAGATCTCTTTTTCCAGCCTGGATAGGCTGTCCAGGCGCGCCTGGAGCACCCCGCTCAAGGTCTCGGGCACCTGGACCTGAGCCAACCTTTCGGGGAGCACCAGCCAGCGTTCCACGCCCTCCATACTGATCTCTCCTCTGACGATCACCCCCAGTTCGATCAGCATCTTGATCAATTCTTCGATGTAGAAGGGGTTGCCCTCCGCCCCTTGCACAACCAGCTCGCGCAATTCCACTGGGACATGTTCCACGTACTGTAAGATTTCCTCCACCAGCTGGCGGCTATCGCGTTTGGAGAGTGGCTGTAGTTCCATCTTGCGGTGGTATTCCTGACCTTCGCCCCAGTAAGAGCGCCATTCATACAGGCTGGGCCTGGCTGCACAGATCACTACCAGAGGATGCTTGACCGTGATCAGACCCAGCTCCTTGACCGCCTCCAGGGAGCTGTCGTCTGCCCAGTGTACATCCTCTAATAGTACCAGCACTGGCAATTGTTGGCAGACAGTTCGAAAGTATTCACGCAAGCTGTTCAGGCCTCGGTTGCGTAAAGCCTGAGGGTCCTGTACCAACCCTTTCAAATAGGGGCTGTCACTGAAGTCGAAGCCCAGCATCTGGCCCAGAAAGTGAGCGCTCTCTATTATTTCTTTCCCAAGATCTTCACTTTTAGGGATCAAACCTGCCTCGTTTGAGAGTATATCCCGCAAAGACGGAGGCTGATAACCCCTCTCAAATGTTTGACCTTGGTATGCTTCCATCACACCTTGTTCGATTTTTTGCCTCACGTCTTGGGCAGAATCACTGTCTTGAATTTGAAAGCGGAAAGAGAAAACGTCTCGCAGCAGCGTGTAAGGGATGTGCTGAGTCTCCTGCCTGGCCTGGCCTTGATAAAGCCTGACTCCTTGAGGCAGCAGTTCGATCCAGTA
>JACUUU010000087.1 GCA_014859065.1 Anaerolineales bacterium | reverse complement strand
GATAGCTGCTGGAGTACTTGAACATCCGAAACCAGATGTGGCATTGGGCTTACATCTTTGGAACGAAAAACCAACCGGCTGGTTTGGGATCACAGCAGGCGCGATTATGGCTGCAGCCGAGAATTTTGAGGTCAAAATTACTGGTAAAGGCAGTCATGCTGCCCTCCCTCACCAAGGAGTTGATCCAATCCTGGCAGCTGCACAGGTGATAACCGCTTTACAGGGAATCGTTGGTAGAAATGTACCTCCAATGGAAACAGCGGTTGTAAGTGTAACAAGCGTGTGGGGTGGCGAAGCATTCAATGTCATCCCATCCAGCGTGAATCTTAAAGGTACGATTCGCAGTTATTCTCCACAGGTTCAAGATCTGGTATTGAAGCGGTTTAATCAGGTTGTAGAAAGCGTGGCTGAAGGGATGGGCTGTCAGGCAAAGGTAAATTTCACCAACATCTCCCCAGCATTGATCAACGATGCAGCGAGCACTCAATTAGTGATAAAGGTAGCGGACCGGTTGTTTCCCCATGCTCAAGTAGATACCAACTACTGCACGATGGGTTCTGAGGATATGGCATATTTTCTGGAAGCTATACCAGGGTGTTTTTTCCTGGTTGGATCTGCGGATGAGGGGAGAGGTTTGAATGCCGCTCATCATCATCCCCGCTTCGATTTCGATGAGAAAGGGTTGGTGAATGGTGCTGCGCTGCTGTCCGAGGTGGTCTTGGATTTGATGCAGTGAAATCGGTCTTGTCATTACCACAATTGATGGCCCATTGATCCTTTTAAAAATAGGAAGGACAGGGTAAGAATGAAGTCTATAGAGATTGACACCAATGGACATAAACGCGCTTTGCATCTATCAAGCCCTCCCAAACGAGTGGTTTCTTTAGTACCCTCCATGACCGAGAGCTTGTTCGACCTGGGATTCGGAGATGCGGTAGTGGGAATTACAGATTTCTGCGTCCATCCAGAAGAACACCTTGCAGGTATCCAGAGGATTGGAGGGCCAAAAAAACCCAGGTTGGATGAGATCATAGGATTAAATCCCGATCTGGTACTGGCGAACCAGGAAGAAAACACGCCTAATACAGTAAAGTCGTTGGAATCTGCTGGTTTAGCAGTGTGGGTTACATTTCCAAAGACGATCCGCCAATCTTTGGATGTCTTGTGGGCAATCGTCGGGATTTTCCGAGATCAAGAAGCAGCTATTCGCTTGCAGACCTTGGAGAAGAGTGTTGAATGGGCAGAATCCGCCCTGGCAGAAACGCAGCCACGCCGTTGTTTTTGTCCGATCTGGCAAAGCGAAACTCCGTCAGGGCTGCGCTGGTGGATGACGGTGAACCAGGACACTTATATCCACGACCTGTTGCGCCTGGTTGGAGGACAAAATATCTTTTCACACCGCCTACGGCGATACCCTTTGGAAGCGGATTTAGGGTTGGGAGAAGCTGAAGAAGCGGGAGAGAGGGACCAGCGTTATCCGCGTGTCACAGCCGATGAAATCCGCAGCCTGGAACCTGAGATCATACTTCTGCCAAGTGAGCCTTTTTCATTCACGAAAACCGATTGTCAGGGATTAGAAACGATCCTTAGCGGGACACCAGCCGTTAGTGAGGGATGGATATACCTGGTAGAAGGAAGCCTGCTCAGCTGGCATGGGACTCGGTTAGCTCGCTCTTTGCAAGAACTTCCAGCATTGTTTAGATGATTCAACTTGACTTGTATACCTGGGGATGTTAGAATAACTTTATCTTAATTATCATATTAATCCGATTAATTGGATAGTTTTAATGGTTGTGAGTTGTTGATATGCATGGAGCACAGTTCACCTCAATTTTTTTGGAATATCTGGCTAGAAGAGGAGCAGATGGCAAGACAGATGGATGTCAGTTACCATCCCTTAGCCAACTGAGTGAAGCCCTGGGAGTTAGTGTATCCCAGTTGCGGGAACAAGTTGAGGTAGCTCGGGCGATAGGTTTAATCGATGTGCGTCCTCGAACGGGTATTCGCCGGCTGCCATATACATTCTTCCCGGCAATTAAGTTGAGTCTTACTTATGCGCTTTCGCTCGATCAAGACTACTTCGAGTCTTTTGCAGATCTTCGCCGCCATATTGAATCCTCTTACTGGGATAAAGCTGTTCGCCGGCTTACTTCAGAAGATCTGGACGAGCTGGATGGTCTGATAAAGAAGGCATTTATCAAATTGAACAGTTCTCCAGTTCAGATCCCCCATGACGAGCACCGCCAGGTGCACTTGTTGATATTCAGTAGATTGAACAATCCCTTTGTCAGCGGCATTCTCGAAGCTTATTGGGATGCATATGAAGCTGTAGGATTAAACACCTATGCTGATTACGAGTATTTAGTTGAAGTATGGAATTATCACCAACAAATGGTAGCATCGATTCGAATTGGAGACTATGAGGCTAGTTACCGCGCCTTGATCGAGCATACTGAATTAATAAACCACAGACCTGCCCTCGATAAGGCGAGGGTAGCCGCAACTATCGATATGGAATCATCAGTTCCGCCAAGCAATTCGTAAAGGAGGAATATTTGCTATGGCAACAGTACAACCAGCTGTTCAGATTGAGAAATACAATGGGGTTGAGCCTATCATTAACGATTTTTCGATAACCGTAGGTACAGTCAACGGTTCCGGAAGCCAGACATCCAACCTGACCATATTGAGAGCGATTTTCAAGATGGGTATCCCTGTTTCAGGTAAAAACTTGTTTCCCTCCAACATTCAAGGTCTGCCGACCTGGTACACCATTCGGGTCAACAAAGACGGGAATCTGGCAAGGCGAGAAGGACATGAGATTGTCGTGGCGATGAATGTGAATACTTTCAATGAAGACCTGGCGAAACTTGTTCCCGGCGGAGTTTTCTTATATGCGGATGATATTAAGTTAGCCATTACGCGCGATGATGTGGTCGCATACCCAATGCCAGTAAAGAAGTTGGTTAAAGAATCCGATGCGCCTTCCAGCCTGAGGAACTACGTTGCCAATATGGTATATGTAGGTGTTCTGGCTCACATCTTGGGGATCGATTTAGATATGATGTACCAGGCATTGGATTTTCATTTCAAAGGCAAACAAAAGCCGATCGATTTAAATTATAATTTGGTGATCAAAGCTGCGGACTGGGCTGCCAATAATCTGGAAAAGCAGGATGCTTACCGGTTGGAAGCAATGGATGCTACCAAGGATTATATCCTGGCAGACGGAAACACAGCAGCTGCATTGGGTTCGATCTATGGAGGAGTTCATTTTTCTGCCTGGTACCCAATTACGCCAGCATCCAGTCTGTCTGAAGCGCTTTATGAATACCTTCCGTTGTTGCGTAAAGATCCGGAAACGAAAAAAAACACTTACGCAATAATCCAGGCAGAGGATGAGCTGGCTGCAGTTGGCATGGCTATTGGTGCTGGGTGGTCAGGATTGAGGTCGATGACTGCCACATCCGGTCCTGGCTTGAGTTTGATGACCGAGTACGTTGGATTAGCTTATTATGCTGAAGTCCCAGTTGTTATCTGGGATGTCCAACGGGTTGGACCCAGCACAGGTCTTCCCACGCGTACCTCACAAAGTGATCTAACCCAAATTTATTTCATGTCCCATGGAGATACAGAACACATTTTGCTCCTGCCGGGTTCAGCTAACGAGTGCTTTGAATTTGGCTGGCGCTCCTTTGATTTGGCAGAACGGCTGCAAACGCCTGTCTTTGTTCTGAGCGACCTGGATTTGGGGATGAATCAATGGATGACGAAGCCGTTCGACTATCCAGATGAGCCCATGGATCGTGGCAAGGTGCTGTGGGAGGAAGATCTGGAAAAACTGGAAAAGCATTGGGCGCGTTATTTGGATATTGATGGAGATGGAATTCCTTATCGCACGATCCCTGGCAACCGCCACCCAGAAAGCGCTTATTTCACTCGCGGGACCGGTCACGATGAGAACGCTCGTTACAGCGAGTCGCCTGAAGTGTGGGAACGCATCAGTCTGCGGCTGCGGAAAAAATTCGATACTGCTCGGGATTTGCTGCCGAACCCCATTATTGACACCATGGATGAGGCTGAGGTTGGAATTATCGCCTGGGGTTCGACCGAATCGGCAATCCTGGAGGCGCGTAACCGTTTGTTAGAGCATGGGATTAAAACAGATTTCATGCGTATCCGGGCGATCCCCTTTAGTCAGGAGGTAGGCGAATTTATTAAAAACCACAAGCGTACCTATGTGATCGAGCTAAATCGAGATGGGCAAATGTACCAACTTTTGGATCTAAATTTTGCCAAGCATTGTGCCAAGTTGGTCTCGCTGGCTCACCTGGACGGGCTGCCTTTGACTGCCCGGTGGGTTGATGAGTCGATCAGTGCAAAGGAGATGGAATAATTATGGCGAATCAAAACAAATCTACAGGCTCGGGATTAAAGGTTAATATCGTTGGGTTGGAAAAAAGTGATTATCGCGGGCACGCAAGCACATTGTGCCAGGGGTGTGGACACAACTCTATTTCCAGCCAGATCATCAGTGCATGTTACGAGTTGGGAATCGTCCCTGAAGATATCATCAAATTCAGCGGAATCGGATGTTCAAGTAAAAGCCCAACATATTTCCTAAGCCGGTCCTTTGGTTTCAACGGCGTTCATGGACGTATGCCTTCTTTAGCTACAGGCGCTTTATTTGGGGATCGCAACTTAATCGGGTTGGGAGTCAGCGGCGATGGAGATACTGCCAGTATTGGAATGGGTCAGTTCAAACATGTAATGCGGCGTAATTTACCGTTGGTTTATATTATCGAGAACAATGGTGTTTATGGATTGACAAAAGGGCAGTTCTCAGCGACAGCAGAGGAAGGTCTCTATCTTAAGGGGCATGGAACGAACCCATACATGCCTATCGATATTGCTTGGGAAGCTTTGGTGGGAAATGCGACTTTCGTGGCGCGTTCCTTTGCGGGAGATCCCAAACAAGTCAAGGAACTCATCAAAGCTGCTTTCAGCCACCGTGGGATTGCAGTTCTAGACATCATCAGTCCCTGTGTTACCTTCAACAACACTGATGATTCAATGCATTCTTATGCCTGGGGAAAAGAACACGAAGCCGCGCTACATGAATTCTCCTATGTCCCTCCGCGTGAAGACATCGTGGTGAGCTATGAAGAAGGCGAGGCGATTGATGTGACTATGCACGATGGCTCCAGGGTCATTTTGAAGAAATTAGAACGGGATTATGATCCTACCAACCGGGCAGAGGCAATGCACATCCTTGAAGAAGCGAACGCAAAAAAGCAATTGATTACTGGTTTAATCTACATTGATACCAGCCAGCCCTCACTGCTTGATATTTACAATCTCACGGATACACCCCTAAACCGGTTGAGTGAAAGTCAAATTCGTCCTGCTCCTGAGACGATCCAGATGGTTAACGAGATGATGTATTAATCAGAGTGAATCACTTACCGAAAAATTGTGCTAAGGTTTGAGAGAGGCGGAATTGACGCATATAACCAGAGGTATTTTCAGGCGTAAATGCGAGCGGTTCATCGACAAACCGTTGGATCTCATTTTGCGCCGGCACGTTATCGACAGCAAGCAACTCTAATAAGCTGCGGGTAACAGGAGGGTTCGGTAAGAGTATCTCCATCAGGGCGACTATCAATCTGAGGATGGGGCGAGGGATAGGCACAAAGAGCCGCCTTGCCCCAATTGCTTTAAGGGTCCTTCTCTCGATCTCCTCCAGTGTCAGCACTTCGGGTCCACCTAACTCATATTGTTCTCCAATCGTGGCTGCATCGTCGATGGATTTGACCATGGCGGTGACCAAATCTTCCACCCAGATTGGCTGGAAACGGGCGTCCTTATCCACGATCGGATAAATTAGCGGACTAAGTGGGACTAATCTGGCAAACGTATTGGCAAATTCGTCCTCTGGTCCCCACACAACAGAGGGTCTGAAGGCAGTCCACTGCAATCCAGAGGTAGCCACGTAATCTTGAGCTCTGCCCTTGGAAGCCAGGAAGCGGTAAGGTAATTCGGCATCCGCGCCTAACTGGGAGAGATTGATAAACCGTTTTACTCCTTTTGCTATGCAGGCATCGACGAGGTTTTTTGTCCCCACGAAGTTTACTTCTTCGTAGCTGTGGCGACCTTTTTCAATTGCGATTGCCACTGTGTGAATAACCACGTCCACTCCATCCAGGGCTACGGCAAGGGTTTCGGATTTGGATACATCCGCTTCGACCCATTCTATGGATAAGCCTGCCAGGCGACCTTCTTTTTCTGCCTGGCTCCGCCTACGCACCATTGCTCGAATTGGTTTGTCAATTTGGGTTAACCGTTTAACTAAGTGGCTACCAATATAGCCAGATGCACCGGTAACAAGGATCATTATTTTCCTCCACTTCTCATCTGAACGATTACTACTGTTTTGGAATTTTATCACTATATTACCCGATGAAACTAACAATAATCCGATAATATGGCTTTAAATTGTCATTATCTTACCATCTGTCAGTAATGAGTGGTGATGTATGAAAATACCGCTATGCTGCGTCGTTGTGCTTACACTTGCCAGACAGACCGCACCAATTCTGGGAGAACTTTACCAGCTGCGCCTTTTAGCTGGTAAGTTGCTGACCCACTTAATGGGGTTTCCTCGGGGTTGATTTCTACAACCGGGATGTCGTTTTGCAGGGCTATGAAGGGCAGAGATGCTGCCGGTTCAACCAGAGTAGAGGTACCGATCGAGAGAAATAGGTCACATTCACGCGCAGCTGTAAAAGCGGCCTCCAATGCTTCTGTGGGCAAAGATTCGCCGAACCAAACCACGTCTGGACGGAGAAGACCTCCACAATGGAAGCAGCGAGGCGGAATATTTTCATTTTGCAGAGCATCCTCTGTGTATGTACGGCAGTCGATGCAGCGCGTTTTCAGGATATCTCCGTGCAGAGCAATAATATTCTGACTGCCTGCCCGCCGGTGTAAATCATCCACATTTTGGGTAATAAGTGTAAACCTGGACACCTGCTGTTCCATGGTTGCCAGGGCAATGTGCCCTGGGTTGGGTTTGGCTTTATTTACCAATTCTCTTCTCCAGGAGTACCATTCCCACACCAGGCGAGGATTGCGGCGGAAAGCCTGAGGTGTAGCCAATTGTTGAGGGTCATATTGAGCCCATAAACCTGATTGAGCCTGGCGAAAAGTTGGTACACCGCTCTCTGCAGAAATGCCAGCACCTGTTAATACCGTAATGTGGTTTGAATTTCGCAGTTTTGCGATTAAACCCTGATGAATCCCTCCTTCATCCCATTCCATATTAGCAGCATTCAAAATGCAAGCCACAACGAGGACAATTGGTCATTCCCCAGATGATCTCAGCGATTTCTTCACCACACCTAGGGCAGTAATCAAGATCCAGGGGAGGCAATCTGTGCTGGTCAATTTCAGGTTGTTCTTGAGGAGACCTTTTATAACCTAATTTATGTATATTTGTCATTGTCTTAAACCAGATTAACCTTCTGGCTGTCTGTTTAATACTTTCTTCCAATAACGATAGATACCATGGGCAGACATCCAGGATGGGTTCGTGGTTTCATAGGAATTGATGAGATCATCATCGAGACCGTCCTGTTGTGAAGTATACCGAGCCCAGCGGACAAACTCTTCCTGCAGTGTCTCTACAGGAAGATCGGCAGGCATGACTTGTTCCATCCAACGTTCGACCTCGTCCAGCGCTCTATGGGCTCGCGAGAGGTGCCACTTTGCATCTGTATAGATGCCGAAGTGGGTAGTGGCTATTTGGTCAAATTCAACTTGAGAGAGCTTCTTCAAACTGTTTCGCCATTTTTCGAGGTGAAACTCAGGAGGTGGCATAGGTAAGCGTAAATGGGGGAGCCCTGGCAAACGCACACCTGCAATATCTCCGCTGAAGCATGTGTCCTCTAAGATGTATGCGAAATGGTGGTTGGCGTGACCAGGTGTGTCGATGGCGCACAATATTAGATCAGACACCTCAATATCCTCTCCATCTTCATGAGTGAAGAGCTGTGTTTGGGGCACCGGCAAGAATTCACCCCAGAGAGTATCCATCAATTCTCCATAGATGCGACCTGCGCTAGCTAACAGCTTTTCAGGATAAAGCAGGTGGGGAGCTCCTACCGGGTGGACATGAATCATAGCTCCCTTACGGGCTAACCAACCAGCTGCTCCAGCGTGGTCCAGGTGAATATGGGTCAAAAAAACGTCGGTTATATCGTCTGTCGTGAAACCATGCTGCTTTAATCCCTCTTGCAGTGCACCAATTGTAGATCCAGGACCACACTCTATCAGGATTCCACCGTTGGAGTGCGGTATCAGGTATGCAGCAATAGTGCGGTTAATCCCCATAAAGTTTAGGTCGAGGGTAAGGATGGGGTGTCTTAATTGGTTATTCTTTACGGGCATAGATGTTGTTCCTGATGTAGATTCGATGATTAACTATCACTGTTGATGGATATTGTGATCCTCTAATCTGTTCACGTGGAATGTTTCCAGTCAGAGGCATCGTTCAGCACTTGCAATTCTTCATTTTCCAGGTGCAGGTCAAGAGACTTGATGTTATCTTCGAGTTGTTCGGAATTGCGAGGTCCGATGATAGGACTGGTAATGAGTGGGTTCGAGAGCAGCCAAGACAGGGCAACCTGGGAAATGGAGAAACCACCTTTTTCTCTACCGAGGGTTTCCATTTTTCCAAGCAGATCCCAGTTGCGTTCATTGAAATAGCGACTTGCTCCCCTGGCACGCGGGCTATCAGGTGGTTGCGCGTTCTGCCGGTACTTTCCTGTCAAGAAGCCACCTCCCAATGGACTGTATGGGATAACTCCCAGTGCATAAGTCTGGCAGATATCGCTCAATTCGCGCTCGAACTCATCCCGATGCACGAGGTTGTAATGTGGTTGGAGGGAGTCATAACGAGCGATATCCATCCGCTCTGAAGCCCACAGAGCTTGCATCAAGCGCCAGCCTGGATAGTTGTAACAACCGATGTAGCGCACCTTTCCCTGGCGCACCAAGTCATTGAGAGCCAGCAAGGTCTCGTCAATCGGTGTAGTCGCGTCGTAAGCATGGGTCTGGTAGAGGTCGATATAATCGGTCTGCAAACGTTGGAGAGAGTTTTCCACGGCATTGAAAATATGAGCGCGGGATAATCCTTCATCATTAGGCCCTGCTCCCATACGCCCACGCACTTTGGTGGCAATGATGACCTGGTCACGAGGGATGTGATTATCTTTCATCCAATTTCCGATGAGAGATTCAGACACACCCCCGGGATTGCCCTCAACCCAGCGTGAGTAGATATCCGCTGTATCTATGAAGTTAATGCCGGCATCAAAAGCGGCGTTCAACACCTGGAATGTTGTTTGTTCATTTGCAGTCCAACCGAACTGCATGCTGCCCAGGCATAATTCGGAGACTTTCAAGCCAGTTCTGCCAAAATTTCGATACTGCATCGGTAAGTAACTCCTTTTCTATGATCGATTCGCTCGTCTTTCGTTCGAAACAGTTTTATTAGAATGTTAAAAGTTCAGCGATCTTTGCTTGGATTGCTTCAACGCTGGGTATAACCGCCTGCATCAAATTGATATTATAAGGGATGGGGACATCTGCTGTAGCAAGTCGCATGATGGGGGCGTCTAGAGCGTTGAAGGCTTCGGCAGTAATGGTGGCAATTATCTCTCCGGCAAAGCCGCCTGTGAAGGTATCCTCGTGGACGATCAACACTTTTCCAGTCTGATGGACGCTTTCCAGGACGCGATCTTTGTCCCAGGGAATGATCGTGCGTAAATCTAACAGGGTCACTCGCCCGTGAAAGGAACTGGCGGCTGACAGGCAGCGATGCACCGTTTCACCCCAGGTAACGATGGACACTTCATCACCTTCAGTCAGAACATTCGCTTCTGCAAAAGGCAGACAGAAATCGTCTCCAGGATAAGGTCGCCGGCCTTCAGCGGTATCTAAGAGGGCGCGGTGTTCGAGAAAGAAGGTGGGATCATCACCGCGCATGGAAGTTCGCAGCAAGCCAACAGCATCGGATGCGTTGCTGGGGTAAGCAATTCGCCAGCCCAAAGTGTGAGCATAAATTGCTTCTCCACTGACACTGTGCCAGGGATCTCCGGTCTTTTTCCCATAACCAACGGGTATCCGCACTACAACAGGTGCAGCGAAATTATTGGCTGTCCTCCACCGTAGTGTACCCAGATCGACAATTTGTTCATAAGCCGGATCGGCATACTTTCTGAATTGGATTTCAGGGAGAGGTAAAAGACCAGCCAGCGCCATGCCTATTGACCTGCCTAGGATGCCTTCCTCCGAGAGGGAGGTATCGAAGATGCGGTCTTTCCCAAATTTTGCCTGCATGTCAAGAGTAGCACCGTGCACACCACCTTTTACGCCAACATCTTCACCAAAAACGGCGATGCGCTGGTTGATTTCCATTTCTTGGGTGATTGCCTTTCTGACTGCATCGATAAAGTTTATGCGCGCCCCAGATGACTGTGGTTCTGCTGAGCCTATCAGGGGAAGGGCTTGCTCCGGTCGTAACCCACCCTGAAGTGGAGCAGCACCTTCGAAGAAGATGTGCCGGGTGACCTCATCAGGGTCTGGTTCAGCAGAATCTTCCACCGATTCCAAAGCTTCGGCAAGCTGTTTTTTGACCCCTATTCGGGTTGTTTCCCAGATATCAGGACTGATATGGAGAGAGTCAAGGTAGCGTTTAAGTCGATCCAATGGATCCCGCTGAGCTTCTGCAGTAAGTCGCGTGGGACTTTTATAAGATTGATCGTCGATAAAAGTATGCCCACTTAGCCGGGGAACTTCTAGGCGCAGCAAGCATGGCCCCTCCCCAGATCTGACATAATCGACTGCCTGGGTGATTAACTGCAACGCTTTGGGGGGATCAGTGCCATCACCGTCAAGAACCATAATATTCTTAAAAGATGCCAGGTTCGCTGCGATATTTCCGCCAGGAGTTTGTAAATCAGATGGAACCGAAAGGCCGAAGCTATTGTCCTCGATGAAGAACAATAATGGCAATCGCAAGGTTGTGGCGATATTCAACCCAGCCCAGAATCCGTTGGCTGCGATGCTGCCATCCCCACCCAGGGCGACAGCAATTGACCTTTCCCAGTCAGGTTCCCCCAAGACTCGCTGCCTGTAAAGGACTGCCTGAGCCCAACCAGCTGCAGGTGTGTATTGAGCGCCTACATTCCCTGAAGCTGGTAGAACCGTCAGCCCAGATCGGCTTGGCTTATTATAGACCACACCGGTATCCCGACCTTTGGTGGGACTCTCCTTGCGAGCCATACCAGCAGCCAGCGCCTCAGTAGGGGTCAAACCTGCTGCTAGCATAAACGGGCGCGATCGGTAGTAGACCGTAACGGCGTCGTGAGGATGATCCAAGGACATCGCCAGGAGGATTTGCGCCAATTCATGACCTTTGGATGAAAACTGGTATTTAATTTTTCCTTGAGGGGTGAGTTTGGTCTCTTCCAGATTATCCAGTTCTCTGGAGAGGAGCAGTAGACGGGCGACTTCGAGCCAATCTACTTTGTGATTTCTGGCTATACCTTTATCCTCCTTTGATTGTAAAGAAATTCCCGAGATATTCGTTTTACCCATAAATCTACTCCAAAAGTTGTTGAATCTACCAATATATTCGAATACGTGAGCGCTAATTTTTTTAAAGCATTAATCGGATTGTGATCCTGCAAAACTTAACGTCATAATTTCTTCATCTCTACGCGTGACGGTAATCACAGCAGGTCGAGCACGAATCCACAACCAGCAGGTTTGAGCTGCTGAAGCGATCACAAACGAAGTCATTCCTACGTAGAGGCCGGTGATTTCACCCCAAACGACACCAGCCCATAACAAACCCGAGCAGGTGACCAGGAAGACTACCACAGCCTCGGTTATACCACGAGTCCGGCGGCTGTGCATGATGGCACCCTGATACCAGCTCTGCCAGACGCTCAACCCAGGCATAAGTAAGCCAAGCCATAATCCCAAAATGGCTATAACTACCAGGTCAGGAGGTAGCCCCGAGAGCGTCCCAAACCAGATACTGGATAACGGCGTTGCGGTAATGCCCAACATGATAACCGTTGTGGAGGTCGATAAAATGATGGAGAAACGACGCAGGTTTTGAGAAGATAACGGCTCATCAAGTAAAGCAACGACAACCTCGTTATATGCTACACCTATGCTTCGAAACATAAATACCATACCAGACAGGACTGGCCAGACTGCCAGTGAAGCCAAGGCGTTGGGCATTCGGCTCAGGGCTGCGCTGCCAATGGGCTGCACCACTAAAATCAATAAAGAAGTCAGAGCCAAGGGAATATAAAAA
>JACUUU010000433.1 GCA_014859065.1 Anaerolineales bacterium | reverse complement strand
TGATGACTGCCGTGGCTGCGGCAGCTTCCGTCCCTTCTTCATCTACACCTACATAGGCTTTGTGAATGACCTCATCGATGTACAGGTCCCGGCTGCCGTCCATGCCGGAGAAATCAGCCAAGCCAGGCTCGAAGGCAGCTGGCATTCCCATCTCTCTCAGCACATCTTTTAACAAGAACTCACTTTCGAACTCGAATTTTGGCATGGTCAATTGGACGCTCTGATATTCAAGATCGTCCATGATCGCTGCCAGGAGACCCGCATCAAGGGATGCCTCGAATTCCGAGAAATTACCCTCATCTGGGATCAGTACTGTCATGGCGACTTCGCCCCCAACATAAGGAATTTGGACAGCCTGGTAACCGTTCCCCTGGGTATAGCGCATCATCTCGGGTAGGGAATGCGACATCATATCAACAACGACCTGCTCTCCATTCAACAGGTGAAAGACACCATCCGTGGTCAGGTCTTCATCAAAGGGGAAATACCAGTTTGCTTTGAAGTAAATAGCGTTAGCCAGGACCAGACGGGTGTAGAAATCGAGCGCACCTTCCGGGATCAAGTCCTCGATTTTACCTTCAGTCATCTCGCTTACCCAGTCGTTGATTGCCTGGCGAGCAGCTTCGGCATCTTGCATGTAATCAACCAGATGGATGCCGCTCCCATAGTTCAATGCCAGGATATCCAAATATTCCTCCAGGAATGGATAGTCATCTTGCGCCCAGGCTGAATTGGCGATGTTGAGCTGGAAAGGCTGAGTCTCGCCTTCCACATCAACTGGCTCAGTGCCTCTCCTAGCCAGCTCCAGATCAAGGGCATTGAATGCCGGGTGAAGCTGTTGGGCAGCCAGGATGAAGCTCAAAGCCTCGGCCATTTGCTCAGCGGTCTCACCACGAGCGCCGGCGTAAGTCATAGCCAATGCCAGCGACAGGCTGAAGGGTGAGTAGAACAGATTGCCTCCCTGTTGACGCACTGCCTGGTAAAAATCAAGCGCAAATACGGTATTTCCAGCGACCAGATCACTCAATTGAGAATCTGGAACAGCCGGGTTAGTATCACGGGAGAGGTTGGATAAGGCGATATTTGCCATGGATGGATCGGTTGGTTGGGTTGGATCTACTGGTACAGTTTCTTGGTCGGTTGGCTGCGGTGTGGGTTGTTCCACGACAGCTGGCGCGCAGCCAGCCAGTGTCAAGGACACTAAAACCAACACCAACGCAGATTTTCTTATGTTAGACATTATATTCATTTTTACCTCCATTAATAACCTTCCTTTTTGTTTGCACCCTTGATTATTTCATGGTTGTGCTCACAGAAATAACCGCAGAGCGGCTTGGTTAATTGACGGTTTTGATGGAGGATAAGTTCCCAGGATTTATCGATTCTTAATAGAGGGAAGTCGCATAGCTACCCGCATATTGACGATGTTTTACCTCCTGATTAATCGAAGAAAAGATCGCTTAAAGGAAAAGGGCATCTCTTACTCCTTGAGCGCAATTTCATCCTCTACACGGATTCCTCTTCTACGGAGTTGATTTACAAATTTCGAAGCCGGCACCATCGTTTCGACCCCGCCAGATCCTCGAGGAGTCTCATTGCGCGCCATCATGCCTGCCACAATCGCCGCACTCCAGCCAGTGGTACGTTCCATGGCAGTAAAGCCGGTGAGCTCGTCAAAGTAGTCGATCACCTGGACGGTGGCTTCAGCTTCGTGACCATCTTTCATGCCGTATGCTTTAACAGCGACAATCACCAGGTCTTTATCTTGGGGGAAGGTGACTTTCGGTTCGAACAAAGTGTGGAACACATCGCGCGGAACTACGCTGGTCCCGTTCATCTCGAGCGGGGTTTGATCCCACAAGCCCAGATCGTAGAAAGCTCGTAATTGATCGAAATGTCCAGGATGGCGTAAAGTCAAGTTTTGCAATGTGCGCAGTTTGCCTTCATAAGTCCATGGCATGGTGTCCGTTCCACCCCCCGCCACGAATGCCTCCAGCTTCCCGATGGGTTGTGGAAATTCGACAATTTCTAATTCCGTCATCGGTTCGACTTCGGTAATCTTCCAATTA
>JACUUU010000086.1 GCA_014859065.1 Anaerolineales bacterium | reverse complement strand
ACAACCATGATCATAGTCACTCACGAAATTGGTTTTGCTTCTGAGGTAGCAGATCGGGTTATTTATATGGATGAGGGAAACATCATCGAAGAGGGATCACCCAGCCAGGTTTTGAAAAACCCCCAACATGCAAGTACGCGCATCTTCCTGGGTTCACATATTGGTTCCACACAGCTTAAGGATTAGGTATTGCCATTGGATTGTGGGATAGGCATTCAGAGGTAATTTGACTTGAAAATTTTGTTATTCCATATTTGGTGTAGATTCAAGAATCACGGTGTTTATTAGAAAAAGATCCAGCGTAACGATACAAGTAACAGTTTTTTTGTAACGTTCGTGAAGATTGGATTGGGGGTTATATGAACAAAATATTTCTTGGTAAAATTTATCCAAAAAGTCTAACAATTCAAACCAAACCAAAATAACCGCATTCCAAAGCCAAGCGTTTTCATTCCGAAACATCATTCGTTATGCAGATAAGAAAAATCTTTAAAGTTCGTGCTAATGAGACCAAGATGGTTGCCCTGATCACAACGTTAATGTTGTGTGTCTCTGCTGGTGCAGCTATAGGATCTCCTGGTATTGAGGCTCTTTTTTACTATCGCTTTGGAGTTCAATACCTGCCCCAGATGTACACAGCCCTTGGTGTGGTTATTATGCTGACTTCATCAGGAATCACTGGGTTATTGGGGAGGGTAAACCGTCAATGGCTTTACGTTAGTTTACCTTTATTGATGTCATTTTTACTTTTATCAGCTCGCGTCATTATCGTTTTCGATTATAGTTGGTTCTACCCGGTTTTATGGTTGGGTATGAATGTTTACTGGGCATTGCTAAATTTCTTCACTTGGAGTTTGGCAGGGAGCGTGTGCGATACCCGCCAAGCAAAGCGACTTTACCCATTGTTTGGTGCAGCAGGGATTTTAGGTTTGGCTGTTGGTGGACTGTTGACAAAGCCATTGGTAGGATGGTTTGGGACTGAAAATCTGTTGGTTGTTTGGGCTGCCTCATTGGTGATCGGGTTATTACTGGCAAGAGAGATAATGCGATTCAAGTTGCCAGAGAAAAAAAGGCGCCACCGAAAACCTAAAACAGTGATCGATGATTTGAAGAGCGGCTATTCCTATGTGCAGAACTCACCTTTGTTCAAATGGATGGCTCTGGCAGCAGTGTTGTTTGCCATTCTATATTATTCGGTTGTTTTCCCATTTGCTAAAGCGGTCTCTATAGAATTCAACCAGGAGGACGAGATAACGGCTTTTTTGGGGGTTTTTCAGGGATTAAGCATGGGGGCGACTTTCTTAACTGCCTTGTTCATATCTAACCGGATTTATGCGCATTTAGGTTTCATGACAGCAATATTCACTTTTCCGGTCTTATATTTTCTGGGTTTCACGGGGTTAGTTGTCGCACCTTTATTTTCTGTATTGGTAGTTTTTCGTTTCATGCAGCTACTTTGGTCAGAAGGAGTTTCAGAGGGGGCAAACCAAGCGATGTATAATCTGGTGCCTTCCGGAATTCGTGAACAGACGAGAGCCTTCGTCCGCGGGATTGCGAATCCGCTAGGCGTAAGCCTGGCAGGGGTGATTTTACTTACCAGTGAATGGTTGGAATCATCGTATTCTGTTTATCTGGTCGGCATGATTGTTGCGGCAATTACTGCTCTGCTTGTATGGCGAGCCAAGAAGCATTACGGTCAAGCTTTGTTTGAAGCTTTGAAGAATGGACAATCCCAGATCTTCTTCAGCGAAGATGAACCTTTTGGAGGTTTTCGAAGGGATGCGACATCTGTCACAACTTTGATAAATGGGATCAAAAGTCAAGATTTGAGAGTGAGAAGGGTGTCTGCTGAAATTCTTGCTAATGTTGAAATACCCGAAGCTGAGGAAGCAATTAAAAATGGGCTTAAAGACCAAGATGATGAAGTCCGAATAGCTCTAATGCGCGCCGTTTCACGCAATCGGATTTATTCAGCAACTCCACATGTGCAACAATCCCTCAAAGATAACAACCCTGAATTAAGATACGAAGCTATTCGGGCGTTGCATTACCTGACCAGGTCACCACAGGACTTCCACGATTTCTTGCCACCCATGCTGGACGACCCCGATCCGAGGGTACGGAATTTGGCAGCTACACATCTGTTGATCGATAAGAACGATCCCAATGCGGAAAATGTACTCAGAAAACTGGCTAATCATAAGCAAATACCAGTCAGGGTTGAAGCAATCAAATCTCTGGGAAAATGGGGTACTCAAATAGCTTATAGTATTGTTGAACAATGCCTTAAAGATCCGTTCCCTGCGGTGCGGCAACAAGCGGTTTTAATCCTGGTAAGTATTGATCCAGATCAGTGCATCACATCTCTGGTTGAGATGCTGGGTGATGAGGACAGCGCAGTACAACACGAGAGTGCGGCTGCCCTGGCAAAGGTTGGCAAAAAGGTATTGCAGCCTTTAATAGAGGCTTTATCTGAACTAATTCTGGAAGTTGGCGCTTTGACTGCGCTTGAATATCTGTCGGTAAAACCCAACGATCCCAGGTATTTTGCATATATCCAAGCTCAGGTTGATAAAGCTGTTTACTATCATGGCTTGTTCCGATCAAGCCCGGTGGATGAAAATGGCGGTGAGAGAATTAAGCTTCTCAAGGATTTGTTGAGAGAAAAATCTTTGAAACATGCTACCCAGGCATTGAAATCTTTGGCAGTTCTTTCGAATAATCAGGAGATATCCCTAGCAATAGAAAATCTACACAGCGATAATATGGATCATCGGGCTTATGCGTTAGAACTTTTGGATACATATGGAAAACCGGAATTGGTGAGACCATTGTTATCACTGTGGGAATCTGATGAAGTGAGGAAAACAGATCAAGTCAAATGGATCGATACTTTACTGGAGGATCAGGATGCTTGGGTACACGCTGCGGCAGAGCTGGTATTGAACGATATGATAGCGGAGGGTAGAACACCCATGCTAAGTAGAATGGCGGAATTCGAGCCAACCAGTCTGCTCCCCCCTAAAGGAAAGATTGTTGTGAACGGAGATCAGAAAATGGAGACTCTTCAAACGGTACCAATTATGGAACGAATCATCTTTTTGAGACAGGTTTCATTATTCGCCAATTTAAAACTCCCTGAGTTGATCAGGATAGCTTCAATTGCTGAAGAACATCTATACGCCGATGGTGAGATCCTCGCTGAAGAAGGAGAATTGGGGGAGGAAATGTTTATTATAGTTTCAGGCGCTGTTCGAGTCGTAACTCAGTCTAAAATTGGCGATGAATTGGAATTAGCCCGCCGGGTTTCTGGTGAGGTCGTAGGAGAAATGTCGATAATTACTCGGCAACCTCGGATGGCCACATTAATCGCCATTGGGGAAGTCCGAGCTTTGTGTATCGAAAACCAAGATTTTGAGGAAATTTTACGCTTGTATCCACATACAAGTCTGTCAGTAATGCGGGTGTTATGTGATCGGGTAAAGGAGCGGGTTTAGGTTTGGTTATTGGGGCAGAATCCCACCGAGCAAACTTGTTTGTAACACCGACGAGGATAGAATCAAGATAGATTATTTTCGCTTTAGCTCAGCAATGTAAGGTAGTGTGCGGTGACGGTCAGCAAAATCTAAACCATAACCCACCACCCAAACATCGGGTATTTCGAATCCCAGGTAGTCTATGGGAAACTCCAAGCCATGGCGATCCTTGCGCAGGAGCACACAGGTATGCAATGAAGCTGGGTTGCGTTCTCTCAAGACACGATAGAGATAATTTAAGGTCTGTCCTGAATCCAAGATGTCTTCGATGATCATCACATGCTGACCTTCAATGGGTTCTCGCAGGTCCATTAAGATGCGTACCGCGCCTGACACTGTTGTTTTTCCATAGCTCGACAAAGCCATAAAATCAACTCGATGAGGGACTTGCAGATGGCGAGTCAAGTCCGCTAAAAAAATAAAAGCACCTTTAAGGATTCCAATCAGGTAGAGTGGATCTGCATGGATAAAATCATTTGATACCTGGTCAGCTAATTCTTTAACGCGTGTTTGGATATCCTCTGTTGAAATGAGGATGCGTTTCAGGTCAGGGTGCAGTTCGGTCATGGTGTTCTCCATATTAAATAACTTCAACTCTGGTTCCATGTCCACGTCGGTCCCAGGTTGAGGGATCTTCAACTGGCACTTCCCAATAAGGGGTGGTCCAGCGGAAAAGCCATTTGGCATCCTCGTTCCGCATGTTTACGCAACCAGCGCTCATCGGTACACCGAAATTGTTGTGCCAGAAAGTACCGTGGAATGCAATCCCAGTCTCGAAGACGAAGAAAGTGGTCCAAGGAACGCCAGGGAGCACGTAACCAGCAGGTGCACCGCTGGTTTGCATATTTCCCATGTGTTTGGAAGGATACTTAGAAACGATGTTGAAACTACCCCTCGGTGTTTCGGTAGGGATGTTGTTCGTTGTCGGGCGGGTGCTTGGTCTGCCAGAGGCTATTGATGTGCTGAATACCTCTCGGTCGCTTTCATACGCAGTTAGTTTCTGGTGCGCTAAAGATATGACGATATGCTTTTCCTCAGGAGGGACTTCGGGTGAGAGGGGGGAAAGCTCTTCATCCGCTATTGAGCGGAGGTAAGGTGCTGGGACGTAGTATTTTAGAAGGCGGTCGAGTTCATTGGTGATCTCGTACCAGGGTTTTCCATCAGGGCCTTCTTCTATACCGGTGATCCAATGGGTTGTTGCATGGTACAGGCGGTAGTGTCTGTACCAACCGTCAAAACTGCTGTAACGATAAGCCTGGGCGAAGGGGACGGTAATTTCTCCAAGCTGGCCTTCTTCTGGAATAGAATCCAGGACAGGGTTCAGGTGCGATTTAACCAGCTGCAAATATCCACTAAAGATATAACCTCCCCAAACTCGATACCAGATAGGGTTATATTCAGGACCGTCTGGAGATATGAGAGGATAATATAGGGAGACGAGTTGATCGCGGTATCGTTTCCCTACGATAAGCGAAGTTTCTGTTCTCGGCTGGCTGTAGACGTCAATCTCCTGGATAGCTACTCGTCCAATCAACGCGGGAAGAGGCGAGTCTTCGCGACCAAAAGTAGGGCCAATTCGAGGTTGGAAAGCCAGGCTGGTAAGAGCTAACCCACTTAATTTTAGGAAATCTCGTCGTGAGAAGTGCTTGCTCATCATCATTACTCAATTATTATAACGAACCAATACCGATAATCAAACCCATCATCTAATGCTGCAGGGCTATTATTTTAACAGAATTCCATCCATTCGTTTGTAGATCCTATAGTAACCTTTTATTTTGAGGCAACATGAGATTGCCATCAGGTCAATTATTTACTGCCAGGTCTGTTCTGTTGACAATGCATCGCTCTCCAGAATAGCTATCGTCGAGAGTCATGAGTGGAGATCTTGCGGTTATGGTGGGAGAGAAAAATTGTAGCTCAATTTGCTGAAAAGTTAGGGATAAAACTCAAGCAACTCGACCAATGCTTGGTCAGCTAATTGTTCGTCTGCTGCCATCCAGACTATCAGATTGGCAGATTGGAAGTAGAAATGTTTTTGGCCGAGCCCGGTTAATTCGTAAATGACCCGGTTACCATGCCTGCGTTCGCCGATTGGATTGAATGGTGTATCAGTTTTGTCGATCCTGTCTCTCATTTCAATTACCAAGCGGTTGGCAACGATCCTGAGAGGAGCGCCTGTGGTCCAGATAGTGATTGAATGCTCGTGGCCGTAACGACCAACACTTGCAGAGGTGAGCAGAAATTCTTGGTTGTGAAGATGAATGACTTCAGCCATTGCCTGGCGACCAAATGACCGGTTAACAAGGTCGAGATTTGCAACTTGGGTTGGAAGCGGAGCTGATGTCGGGTTAGCAGCCCTTTGATGAATCAATATGTATATGATCCCACCCAAGAAAAGGATAATCCCAATCAGGATTAATCCCAACGCAAAGGATCTTTTCAAACCCTTTCTTTCCAAAAGTTCAACCATATGTGTATCCAGCCCTTTGATTGTCCATACCCACAACAGTGCTGTTCATGATTAATGCGCGTGTGTTATCCAGACACGAGAAAGCAAAAAAGAGATGAACCAAGTATACCATCCAGAGGAATCAATCGGACGGCAACAAAATAGAACCAAAGTATATTACATTGGTCACATTATATTTTTAGCAGAATATCACTTTTAAGAAGTGATCATCAGCACTATCTATAAGCGCACAGGCATTATAAAATTTCATCCACTGGTTAGATTCTCAGTCTTATGAATATATAAATGGGAAGATTTGATGAACACAAAGTTATTACCAGTTAAAATTTCTGCCCGAATACGATTAATGAAATGGATGTTTCCTTTATCCATCGCGGGCTTGGTTATCATATACCAACTCATTGTCACGAATTGGTTACATGAAACCTGGGGCGGAACCGTCCACTTCGTTGCTGAACTTCTTTTCTATGGGACTGCAGGACCACTTTTTGCATACCTGATCTTGGATATCCTAGAACGATGGATGGAGGAACGAGAAACCAGCGAACTTCAGTCAAAAGTATTGGAAGAGGCACGCCAGCGAGTTAACGCCAGCCGCCAGCTCAGCGATGATGCCCTCCAGTCATTGTACGCAGCCAGTGTATATCTGTCATCCTTGAAGTTGTCGGATAACGAATTACCCACTGAGGCGAGGAAAACCATTAACGAGACAGAACGTGTGTTGGGAGTTGCCATGCGCGATTTACGGCAACATCTCCAAGATCCTAACTGTAACAATCATCACAAAGATTAGCACTGGGGGATTGGCATACAGCTCGAGTTAATTCGAGGAAATTAACCAAATCGATAAAGCGAAACATAACCATGGGGATGTCCTGCCCAGTTTTTGCTGGCACAGCTGGAAGTCCCTGCCCGTTATGTATGGTATCAAGAGATATCGGCATCTTGATGTAGGTTCCCGACTTCCTTGGGCATCAAAATTATTCCAGCTTTAGGGTTCGAATTTTCCTGTTATCATATCCCAACTTATCGCTGTGGAGAAATTCTAACCATTATCTCTGGAGAGAGCATGCGTGCCTTGTAGAGCTGTTTGTGATAATATCTCCGTTATAAGCAGGCTTTGGCAGGTGAAATCTATAACCTGACTTGGATTATTAAGGCCACTTATGGCATAATTAGAATTGACTTTTACCGCGGAGGTCAGTTGAGGCAATTGCTGCTCTTTTGCAGATAATATTTGCGAATAAAATGGTCGAGTTATTAACTTAGATGAAATCACTTAACAGGCGACTCCATTAGGAATCTATTGACATGGTAAACCCCTGAAGCGGGAATGCACCATTAGACATGAGCAATGCTCATTAAACAGACATGTTGGAGTTTTATTGGTGCTTGATGGGTTTTGGGAGAAATCTCGACGATGAAGGTACTTGAACAAAATCATGGATAATAATAAATCTAATAGAAGATCACCACTGATTTGGGTATATATAGTTTCGGGAGTTGTCGTAATTGGTTTGCTGGTTTGGGCATCTCTTCGATTGCTTCAGGAAACCCCGGTTCGGGAAGCTTCGGTTGAGATCCCTGGAGAGGGTTGGGTAACTGTGCGATTTAGCACTTCTCCGTTTCCACCGGTTGCTGGGGATTTGGTGCAAGTTAGTTTTGTCCCCTTGAATACGAGAGGGATAATGGTAAATTTAGGAACAAATTTATCTTTTTCATTCGGGCAGAGGGGATCTCAATCACCTTTAGGGGTTGAGGAGGCAAATATCGACCCAATGGGAATGGCTTATCAAACATGGGTTGAATTCCCATTCACAGGAGGCTATTGGTTGGAATTGGATGTCGGAGGCGTTCAGAATGTGATATTTCAGTTTAATGTCAGGTGATGGCAATACATGCGTGAATTGAAAATTAACTAATTAAAATAGGATATATATTTTAAAGGATATGCTAATATGTACAGAATTATTATATCTGGTTTACTGTTCACAATCTTGATTTTAGCGGGTTGTACGCAAGGTGGTCCGAATGATCAGTTTGGAGTTGCAAAGACAGTGACTGTGGATGGGGGCTCGTATACAGATGTCAACGTTCCAGAGTTGGAAGCTATGTTGGCTGATAAGGACTTTACTTTCATCAATGTTCACATTCCTTTTGAAGGAGATATAGCCGCGACCGATTTATCCATTCCCTACAACACTATCGAACAGAATTTGTCTCAAATACCCGGCGATAAAGATGCAAAAATAGTGCTTTACTGCCGCTCTGATCGGATGAGCAGAATTGCTGCTGAGAGACTGGTTGAATTGGGTTATACGAACGTTTGGAATCTGGAGGGTGGCATGGTAGCTTGGCAGAATGCAGGCAACCCTCTAGATCGGGATTAGGTTTGTTATCTAAGTTTATTCTGGCGTCAATATTCGGTACATTTTCACCGAGCAAGAATTGCTGAAAACCTCAATCTGAAGATTTTGTCACTATAACTGTGGATCAATGGAACCTGTTCCTGATGAAGGATTGAATGATTGACCAATAATTGTTCGAGGGAAAGAAAACAGAACCAGCGATTGACCAGAAATGAGGGTTTTAAGAAAACAAGGATTGTGAAATAGATGACAATGTAATAAAATATTAACAAAATAAATTGCACGTTTTCAGTGCTTTTCATCTATCAAGTTTAGTAATTAATAGGAGATGCATATGAAAGGAAATCAAGAATTAATAAAAGTGTTGAATGACCTGCTTGCGGATGAGTTGACCGCGATCAGTCAATATATGGTACATGCAGAGATGTGTGAAAAATGGGGTTATGAAAAACTTCATAAAGCAATCGAAGCCCATGCATATGATGAAATGCACCACGCTGAATGGCTTATCGAACGAATTCTATTCCTTGAGGGATCCCCAATCGTCTCGAAACTTAACCAGATCAAAATAGGCAATTCTGTTCCCGAGATGATTAAGAATGACAAGGACGACGAACTCCTGGCAGTAGAGGCGTATAACAAAGGTATTGCCCTGGCAGGAGATGTGGCTGACGAAAGCACAGCGGACTTGCTTTTAAAGATCTTAAAGATGGAAGAAGATCATGTTGACTGGGCTGAGAAACAGGAAACCCAGATCGAACACATGGGATTGGATGGATATTTATCAGTCCAGACTGAAGGTGCCAGTAGTTGATCTGCACAAAACAGCAAGGATGAAGAAAACTTTGCTGTAACTATTCGATAAACCAGATAGCAAAAGTATTAAATACTATTCTCGGCGATAAGCCATAGTGGGCGTTCATGGCTTGTCGCCGGAATTGTTTGGTAGGATTAGTTTGTCACCTGTATAGAATTAGCCTCGATGCCGGTATCAGGGAAGCGCTTGCTCGATTAGCTGTTGCAAGCGTGGGATCATCCCAACCGGATCAGGATGAAAGCCTTCGACCAGTAAAGCGTTCTCGAAGATCTGTTCGATGATCAATGAGTTTAATGGATGATCATCGGAGAGCGACTGCATACGGGTGATGATGTTATGGTGCTGGTTTAATTCCAGGACTTTCTTCGGGATTTCGTAGTCTTCTTGGATCATACGGTAAACACGCTGGACTTCTTGGAAGGGGACGCCTTCTGGATCTACCAAGCGGGCGGGAGAGCTGGTCAAGCGACTTGTCATACGCACATCTGCCACTCGATCGCCCAGGTGATGCTTGAAACGGTCAATCAAGGCAGAAAAATCCGTTTGAGAAGTAGATGTGGGTTCGCTCTCTTGCTCTGGTTGAATTTCGGGAAGATCCAAGGTGGCCGAAGCAACATTGACCAGGGTATGCTCTTTATATTCGTTTAACCGTACTATCATGAAGGCATCCACTGCATCGGTCAGTGTGAGCACTTCGTAATCATGGCTGCGTAGCAGATCAAGGTGGGGACTGTAGGTGACTGAACGTTCATCATCACCAAGAATGAAGTAAATGTCTTTTTGATCTGGTTTCATCCGCTCGAGGTAATCATCCAATGATGACCATCGATCAGGGTAGGTTGTGGTGCGGAAGCGTAGGAGTGGGTATAAGGCTTGTGGTTCTACTTGTTCGACAGCTACCCCTTCTTTGATATAGCGACCAAATCCAGTCCAAAAGCGTTCATATTTTTCCAGGTCATCTTTGGCCATCTTTTCCAGCATGTCGATCACCTTTGAGGTGATCAATTTCTTCAGCTGGTTCATAAGTCGGTTGGATTGGATGGTTTCGCGAGATACATTGAGGGGAAGATCTTCTGAATCGACTACACCTTGAATGAAGCGGAAATACTCTGGCAGTAAATCTTTACAGTATTCCTGAATCAAGACTTTGCGGGCAAATAGTTTCAAACCATCTTCCCTCCGCAGGGATAAAACCCCGTGTTCTTTGGTGGTTGGGACGAAGAGAACAGCGTACATCTGGACAGGTGCATCGATAACCATATGAGAACTGGCAAGTGGAGGCTCAATATCCAGTGTTAATTGCTTGTAGAAATCTTCGTACTCTTCTGTTTTGATTTGTTTTGGATTTTGGCGCCACAAGGCAGTTTTACGGTTGACTTGTTCGTCTTGGTCACCGAAATAAATAGGGTAGGGGATGAAATCAGAGTGCTTCCGGATTATCTGGCGTAAACGGTGTTCTTGGAGAAATTCGGTTGCGTCTTCTTTGAACTTGATCACAATATCAGTGCCACGCCCAGATTTTTCCGCAGGTTCAACGGTAAAAGTATCGTCGCCTTTCGAAAACCAGGAAGCTGCTTGTGCATCTGGTCGGTAGGAACGAGAGGTTACTTTTATCCACTCAGCCACCATGAATGCCGAGTAAAAACCAACCCCGAATTGACCGATGATGTCGGTCAGATTCTGCCCGGCTTCTTTGGCTGCAGCCACAAAAGCCTGGGCACCAGAATGGGCAATCGTCCCAAGATTGTCGATCAATTCATCAGGTGTCATTCCGATGCCAGTGTCTTGTATTTTGAGCGTATTTTCATCTGGATCTGGAGTTAACCGTATCGCTAATTCTACTTCCGGATCGAGCACCTGACGGTTGGTAAGGATTTCGAAATCTACCCGAGTCAAAGCATCGGATGCATTAGAAATCAACTCTCGCAAAAAGATCTCTCGCTCGGTGTAGAGAGAATGGATCAAGATATCAAGAATCTGGCGGGTTTCTGCTTTGAAGGCAATAGATTGGGAAGCTTCAGGGGTTTGTTTTTCTACCGTGTCGTTCATGTTTTCCTCCTCAGACACCTTTTTTCTGTGGATGTGTGTTAATGCTTAGAAATGCCGATAATCGTCTTAAGGCACAATGAGAGATTAGGAAAGAAATGAATCATAAACCGAGGATAAACCATTTGTATTAGATTTACGTAAGAGCAGTGCAATCATATATTCCAAGACTGAGAATGGCAATATTGGTTCATTGTGTTCCGTTCAAATTCATAATCCTATCAGGTAAAATATAGGTAAAGACGGTCTATTGCGTTTCCAGGGTAAACGGAAAAAACCTGAGTGGATGCCTGGATTAATTTAAAAAGAGTTCTATTCAGAATGATTGTAAAATATAATTCAATCTGATGGAATACCGTAAGTTTGAAGGTGTATTCTTGAGGAACATGGTAGCGTTAGGCTAAGGAGGTAGAAAGAGATGGGCTTACAGCGGGGACTAACCCTCAAGATAGTCAAGTATATAGCGCTGTATGCTGCGGGTTTACTCGTTGGGATTGGTGTTTTTGCGATCCGAACTGATTGGCTGGGATTTGTTGTATTTGCGGTAATTTTCCTTGGAGGCTTGATAATATTGGTATATTGGCATGCGCATACATTTTATTATCGCTGCCAATGCTGTGGTAATGTATTTGCGATCTCGACTCTAAAAGACCTTATCAGTCCACATGGTCTCCAAAGGGAAAACGGTTGGAAGTTCCTTTGTTGTCCAAAGTGTAAGAAATGGTCGAAGGCACAAATAGTTCCAAAGGATAATAGCGAACCAACGCAGTAGTAGGATAATCAAATTATTTGAATTCAATCATTTTGCCTGACCGCTCTGTAGGTCAAATTGAGGGACATCCTTACCTGGGGGTGGAACGATCTTCACGGCAGAGGCTTCGGGTGGTCTTCATAAAAGGGATGATGTGGGAGTGAAGCTCTGATGGGGCATAACAATCAACAACCAATATCAGTCCTGATTGCAAATGATGGTTCTGAACATTCTCAAGCTGCCAGGCAGCTTGTTTGTGATCTTCCATTGCCAGCTAGTAGCAATATTTCTTTAGTTTCGGTCGTTTCATCAAGGAAGGTTTCTAATTTGGCTTATTTTGCAGTGGGGATGGAAAAAATTGAAAATCAATTTCATAAAAAGGGTTTTAAAGTCGATACTGATCTTCTCGTTGGACATCCTGCAAAGACTTTGGTTGATTTTGCTGAGAAGAAAAAGGTCGGTTTATTGGTGATAGGAGCTGGGGGGTTGAGAGCAAAATTTGGG
>JACUUU010000487.1 GCA_014859065.1 Anaerolineales bacterium | reverse complement strand
TGCCATAATATAAAAATCACCATACCGAGGAATGCATACAATGACACAACCATCACAATTCTCAAGATTAGCAGGATTTGGGCATTAAGCAGTGATGGCATGTTCACTCATTGTTTGGAGATGTATCGATCGGGCGAGTGAGACCAGCTGCGTCGTTGGACATAATCTCATCTTCTTGTCCATAAACTAATGGGAAACTCGCCAAAGAAATAACATCGCCCGGATATAGTTTGCTCTTATTGATCCGTTCTCCATTGACCATCGTTCCCCCTTTTGAATCGAGATCAAAAATTACATATCTTCCTTTGATTGCGCGTATCTGGGCATGCAGTCGCGAGATTTGACCTTCATCGATGACCAAGTCGTTATCTGATCGCCGACCGATATTTATCACTGTCTTGTTGAGAGGAAATACATGATTGCCACCAACGATCAGGAATGCATTCTCTGGGATTGCACCAGAAGTTTCATCGATTTCTTTGGGAATGGTAGATGTATTTGACATCTCACCTGGAGTAACTTCTGCGAATACCTGTATTTGCTTTTGGGAAACATCTGCTGCAGTAGCTACTTTGATGAATGGCGGAGAGTCGAAACAAAAACCTGCTTTTGTGCCAGCTTCGTAGATCATGCGGGAAAGCTCTTCTATCAAGTACCGATCCTCATTGAGGATGCGGCTATAGGCAGGGGGAACAATTAATGTGTACAAATTGGGGGCTACCTGTCTACCATCTGCCATTTCCACTGAACCAGATGTCATTGCTGCTACCATGCGACTAATCAGGTCGTCCTGTTCTTTCTTGGGGGTGAATAGCTGCGCGGATTGAATTTCGATTAAATATCGAAGGCGAGATTCCATTTCATCCAAAGTGCTTTTCAATGGTTTCATTGTCGCGTAATTATAGGGTAGTCCTAGATTTCTCGCAAGTCGGTGTATCTCAGGGGAACTGCCTGGCTTTAGCCCAATTGTGGTGCTGTGGTGTTTGGTTTGCCGATGGTATACTTTTAGCTATGAATGAACGCGCAAAAACTGGTTTCCACGAGCTAGATCACACAGCCGATGTTGAGTTGCTGGTATGGGGACCTGACCTTCCGTTGTTACTCGAACAATCCGCGCTTGGCATGTATTCACTGGCGGGGATACAACTGAAACCTGGCCCTGCTCAGACCCGCATCCTGGAATTACCAGTTGCCGACCCTGAAAGTTTATTGGTGAATTTCCTTTCAGAGTTGCTTTTTCTCCTAGAAATGGAAGAAGTAGGATTTAATCACATCAAAATTAGTATCGATGCCAGCAAATTGCATGCTGAATTGAAAGGAAAGACCTTGGAATCTCAGGCGAAACAAATAAAAGCGGTCACCTATCACAACTTGGAAGTTCACCCAGGACTGGATGGATTAGAAGCTAGAATTGTTTTCGATGTTTGAGGAGGGAAGGGTTGGAGCATATTGGGATTTTCAATGGCTCTAGTGCATTGCCAGGATGAAAATCAATATTCGTTTTTGTCTTAAGATTCCCTGGACAATGCGTAAAGCGTTCTGTCTATAACGCTTTCAATATTAAGAATCACATTGGACGGAATATTAGTTTCCTCCCTAGAATTGAAGGTAAAGCGATGGTAAATATTAATGAACTTAAGCAGATTAATGAGTTTGAATGGGAAATCCCAAAATCCTTCCGTGAGGATATGCGCGTTCCAGTGCGGTTATTTGCCACCCGGCAGCTGTTAGAAGAGATTTCTGCAGATAAATCTTTGGAACAGGCCGTCAACTCAGCTACGCTTCCTGGGTTGGCTGGAGCGGTGGTGGTGATGCCCGATATGCATCAGGGATATGGGTTTCCCATTGGAGCAGTTGCAGCTACCCAATTTCCAGATGGGGTTATCTCTCCAGGTGGGATAGGTTATGACATCAACTGCGGGGTGAGGCTGCTTGGATCACAAATTGAATACGAATCTATAAGCCAATATATTGATGATCTGGCTTCAGCATTGAATCAACACTGCCCTAGCGGTGTGGGGACAAAAGGGAAAATAAGGCTATCAGGAAAAGAGTTGGATGAACTATGCCGGCAGGGAAGCCACTGGGCACGCAAAAAAGGATATGCGACAGAAATGGATTTGCAGCGAACGGAAGAAAGTGGTTGCCTGGATGGCGGAGAGCCTCAATATGTAAGCAAGCGGGCGAAACAGCGTGGTCTTCCTCAACTTGGGACTCTAGGAGCTGGCAACCACTTTATCGAAGTGGATCTGGTTGAACATATTTATTATCCAGAAGCTGCACGCGTGATGGGGTTGCAGGAAGGCCATTTGGCTGTTTTAATCCATTGCGGTTCACGGGGTTTTGGTCATCAGATCTGCACTGATTATGTAAAAGAATTTCAATCCGCTGTGCACCGATATGGCATCAAACTGCCGGACCGCGAGTTAGTTTGCGCTCCTATGAATTCGCCTGAGGGTCGCGCTTACCTGGGTGCTATGCGCAGTGCAGCAAACTACGCTTTTGCAAACCGCCAGGTCTTAGCTCACTTTGCCCGCAAAGCATTCGAGCAGGTACTGGCTGGAAAAGTTCGCAATTGGCATTTACACCAGGTTTATGATATCGCTCATAATATGGGGAAAATTGAAACCCATACAATTGATGGCAAACCGTCAACGGTCTGTGTGCATCGCAAAGGTGCAACCCGAGCATTTGGTCCTGGTTATAAGGATTTACCGGATGAATATAAATCCTTAGGCCAACCAGTACTTGTACCGGGGAGTATGGGTACAGCCTCGTGGGTTTTGGTTGGCACCCAATTGAGTATGGAAAAGTCCTATGGATCGAGCTGTCATGGTGCAGGTCGGATGATGAGCCGCAGTAAAGCCAAAAAATCGGTGCGCGGCGATGAACTGCGAAATAAGTTAGAGTCACAAGGTATCCGCATCCGGGCAGGGTCAATGGCAGGTTTGGCAGAAGAAGCTCCCCAGGCATACAAAAATGTCGATGAAGTTGTTGAGACTGTGGTGGGAGCTGGAATTGCTAAGAAAGTAGCCCGAATTGTCCCGGTAGCGGTGATCAAGGGGTGAAGCACGTCCGGTGTGTTTCAAAATGATGCGTGGGGAACTATTCCCTATCCAGGATCGTCAAAAAGGATGAAACCAACTTTACCACCGAGGAATATTTGTTACTTTCCTCAGCAATCATATCAGGAGATCGATTTGTTGGTGCAGTTGCATTGTTGATTTGAAATCGTATTATTTGGAGGATAAAAAATGAACCGTAGATTTCTAATTGGAATAATTGTAATAAGTGTATTGTTAGCTGGTTGTGCGCGTTCGCAGCCTGAGACAGAGGTACCCAACGGAGAACCTTACCCTGTAGCTCAACCAACTACACCGGCTGAGCCCGAAGACCCTACGCAAGCACCAGCCTATCCCGGACCTGGTGGCATCTATGAAGGTCCTTTTCTTCCTCAACCTGGGGATGAAGAATTAGAGAGAGGTGAAATCTTCATCGAAACATTTACATTACTCACTATGGAAAGCTTTCCTCCTCAATTTGCGTTGGTTATACGTGGTAATCTTCCCACGCCCTGTCATGAATTGAGAGCTATTGTAGATGAACCAGATACTCAGAACCGGATAATGATTGAAACATACTCCGTGGTTGACCCCGAAGAAGCGTGTGTATTGGTACTGCAACCTTTTGAAGTCAGCATTCCTCTGGGCAGCTTCCCCGATGGGGAATATTCAATATATGTAAATGACGGGTTGGTAGCGGAGTTTACCAGCCCGTAATGAGATTTTAGTTGAGATTGCCTCATGAGTGACATTTTCTCATATGAGGCAGTTTTCATTTAATGGCTTAAAATTTGTGACAGAAAGAGTTTGGTGCGGTCTTCTTTAGGTTCTGTAAATATTTCCATGGGAGTTCCGCTTTCCACAATTTTCCCCTCATCGAAAAAATACATCCGGTCTGCCACAGCTTTGGCGAATCCCATCTCGTGAGTTACAACGACCATGGTAATACCACTTTTTGCCAGTTCAATCATTACATCTAATACTTCTTTGATCATTTCTGGATCAAGGGCGGAGGTTGGCTCATCAAAGAGCATGATCTTTGGTTCCATAGCCAAGGCGCGAGCGATTGCAACACGCTGCTGCTGACCTCCGGAAAGTTGTCCTGGATATTTCATGGCTTGTTCTGGGATGCCGACTCGTTCCAGCAGCTGCTTGGCTTTCTCCTCGGCTTTTTCTTTTGGCCATTTTCGCACCCAAATTGGAGCCAGGGTAATGTTCTGCATCACTGGTAGATGGGGGAAAAGATTAAACGACTGGAACACCATCCCTGTTTCCATGCGCACACGTTCAATATTACGCACGTCGTGTGAAAGCTCAATGCCATCGATGATGATCTGTCCCTGCTGGTGTTCTTCTAGTCGATTTAATGTACGGATGAAGGTGGACTTTCCTGAACCGGATGGGCCGAAAATTACAATTACCTCACCTTTCATCACCTCCATGCTGATCCCTCTCAGTGCTGAGAAAGTTTCGAACCACTTGTGAACATCCCGGCATATGATGATCGGCTGTTCTAAATTCTTGATGTCACTCATTGATTGCTCCCTACAAATAAATAATCCATTTATCGTTATGTCGTTTTTATCCCCAATCCGCCTCTTGAACCCCACTGGTTAATTTGTGGGATAGGCTTACCTCTCTCCGACTCCCAATGCAGCTTCCAATTTCAAACTGGCGTAAGACATCAGGTAGCAGAAGAGCCAGAAGACTGCCGCGATGAACAAGAACACTTCCATCTGCAAGCGGAGGTAAGTCTGGTCGGATTGGATGATTGCTCGTCCAATCATCAATAATTCGGGTACCGCAATTCCGGCAGCCAGGGTGGTGTCTTTGAACAGGCTAATGAATTGCCCGACTATGGGAGGAATTACAATCCGTAATGCCTGTGGAAGAACGATAAAAACTGTAACTTGGAAATTGTTCAATCCTACTGCTTTGGCGGCTTCAATTTGGCCTTGGGGGATTGCCGCAAGCCCACCGCGCACATTTTCTGCCATATACGCCGCGCTAAACGCTGTCATGGCTACCAGGGCGCGCAGCAAACGATCAAAACGCACTTCACCAGGTAAAAAGATAGCAAGGACGACGTGCACCATGAAAAGCAAAGTGATCAGCGGGACACCGCGGATTCCCTCAATGAACGCGATGCAGACAAACTTGACCACTGGCAGCGAAGAACGACGCCCTAAAGCCAAGAGCACCCCAATAGGGAACGATATCACGATCCCACCTACAGCAAGGAAGAGGGTGACCATTAATCCACCCCAGCGACCAGTCGCTACCACAGGTAAGGCGTCAATGCCAGCGATGCCGCTCCAAAGCAGCAAAATAATGGGTGTTGAGATCACCCAGGCAACCAGGACATATGAAGATTTCGTAAATTTATGCTTTCCAAGTAGGTAACCCAGGAGAATAGCTGGTAGGTTTAGCGCGATGAATCCCCTCATTGGCAGTGTGATGCCTACCTGAGAAGGCCAAATTACCAGCATAGCGACAATGGCAGCCTGAGCAATTGCCATCATCCGCAGCGATTGCCCCCAATTTCCCCAACTAGCTCCCACAAGAACTGAGATCACCAATAAACTGGCACCGGGTCGCCAGAGTAAATCGCGGGGGTACTGACCAACTAAATAGAGAATTGGATGATCTAAGACCGGTCGCCAATCAGCTGTAATGAAAACCCAGCGAATGCCCGCATTCATTGCCCAAGCGATCATGAGGAATGAGAGAATCGTCAATAAACTGTTGTACCAGTTGTTGAACAGGTTTTTACGTAACCAGATCAGCACACCGGATGGTTCAGAAGGATAGGTTCTATCTGCTGTTGTCGCCACATTTACCTCTCAACAAACTGAATCCGGCGGTTGTAAAGGTTTAGAACCAATGAGGTTAATAAGCTCATCAACAAATAAGCAGCCATTACCAAAAGGAAAACTTGCACAGCGCGACCAGCCTGGTTCATCGTCGTTCGCCCAACATAGAATAAGTCGATATAGCCGATAAAAAAAGCCAGGCTCGAGTTCTTGGTGAGGTTCAGGTATTGGCTGATCAAAGGGGGGACGATCACGCGCATGGCTTGAGGCATGATAACGAGACTAAGGATCTGTATGTAGTTCAACCCTACTGCCCTGGCAGCTTCGATCTGACCGCGACTGACTGCCAGTATCCCGGCTCGCACAACTTCAGCCACAAATGCAGCAGTATATGTGAACAGACCAACCAGCAATGCGGTGAACTCAGGGGTTAGATGGGTTCCGCCCCGATAATTGAATCCCACCAAAATGGGGGGATCAATCTCAACTGGGTTACCTCCAGCCAAAAACCATCCAATAATTGGGATGATGACGAGTATCGCCATACTAACCGCGCCATAGTAAGTCGGTTTACCTGTCGCTACCCGAATTCTACTCAACCAGATCCAGGCGATTGTAGCTAATACAATGCCAATACCAAGTGATATCAGGAAAATCGAGCTGCCTTCGGTAAACCGAAGCCAGGGTATATAGAGGCCGCGTTGGTTTATGTAGATTGATCCTGGCCATTGAATACTATCTTCAACTCTGGGAAGTTTTAAGAAAACCGCAAAATACCAGATGAAGAGCAGTACTAGCAAGGGGATGTTACGATGGAATTCGATGAATGCTAAGGCAATTCGGTTTACAAGCCAGTTTGTTGACAAGCGGGCAATACCGACAATTACGCCTAAAATGGTTGTCAAGACGATGCCAATAGAAGCCACTCTGACGGTATTTAATATCCCTACGTAAAAAGCATAACTGAAGCTGCGTGATGGGTCGTATGGGATGGGCGATTCGCTAATTGGGAAGCCGGCAGAATCTTGCATAAAGCGAAAAGACATGCTCATACCACGCTGCTGCATTGCCAATAGAAAGTTGTCGATACTCCACCACAGAAAAGCGATAACCAAAACAGCTGAGATCACTTGAGTGGCAATCCGCAAGACGCGTTCGTCCCGCCAGATAGGAATGGCACTCTTCCCGGGATGCTTGGATGTGGGTTTTTCAGATTCCATGGACTAGATGGGGTTCAGGGGTGCTATCAGCTAAGCAGGATGCACCCCTGAATATTTTTGGATATTGATGGTTACCGTAATGGAGGTGCGTACATGATTCCGCCTTGCGTCCACAGCTGGTTCAATCCACGATCCAGGCTGAAAGCAATACCCTGCGGTCCCATGTAGCGATCGTAGATTTCACCGTAATTGCCGACCGCTTTGATAACCTGCACCATAACGTCAGAGGATAAGCCCAGGTCCGCTTGTCCCCAATCGCCCTCAGCGCCTAAAAGGCGGCGAATCTCAACATTATCGCTGTTGACCATTTGCTCCACATTGGCTTGAGTTACTCCCAGCTCCTCTGCATTGATCAAACCCCAGGCAACTGACTTTACAATATCGAACCACTGGTCATCGCCATGAGGTACTGCCGGGGTGAGTGGTTCTTTCGAGATGACAATGTCCAAGATAACATGGTCAGCAGGGTTGGCAAAGCCCTCTCGGACAGCTGCTAGTTGAGAGACATCGCTGGTAGCTGCATCGCAACGCCCTTCTTCATAGGCGCCATACACTGAAGCTGTGTCTTCAAATGTAACTGCGTCGAAACTCAATCCTCGTTGGCGGAAGGCATCAGCCAGGTTCAGCTCGGTCGTCGTGCCGGTAGTGACACAGACGGTGCCACCCTCTAATTGTTCTATGGTGGTGATGCCGCTAGCCGTGCGCACCATAAATCCCTGCCCATCATAGAATGTGGTCCAGACAAAGTTACCCCATTGTGCATCCCGAGAAGTAGTCCAGGTAGCATTACGGGAGAGGATATCGACTTCACCAGTCTGTAACGCTGGTCCTCGTTCAGCGGCGGTTAAATTGACTACCTCAATCTGATCCGGATCTCCGAAAACAGCTGCGGCTACAGCCCGGCAAAAATCTATATCGAAGCCGATTGTTTGTCCAGCCGCATCCAGGTAACCAAAGCCTAAGAGGTCGTTACGACCACCACAAACGACTTCACCACGTGATCTTACCTGCTGGACTATGCTCCCATACCCAACAGCCTCCAATTGAGGTGGTTGATCTTCAGGCTCACCAGCTGCCGGAGGTGGTTCCTCGGCTTGGGCACATGCTGCAACCAACAAGATAAATAGAATTGCCATAATCAATACAGGGAATGTTCTTTGATACATATTTCTCTCCTCCAGACGAATTTTATATTTTTTTCATAGTTTCATTGAACATTTATTGGGTTGGTCGCTTTATTTTCACCTCCTTATTCTTAGCTTAAAGGCCTTTGAGTTTAATAAAGTCTCCTAGGTTCATAGAGTCTATGATGGAAAGTGGAGCTTGAGCGATTGGCTGAGCTCAGACCTCAAAGCATTGGATTGTCTCCTACATGCAGTACTGGATTGAGATGTTGGTGAGTATGATAATTATAAACAGGGAACAGTGTTTATTCAGCGATGGGCGGATAACACCCCTATTATAGAGAAAAAATCTGGATTAGGCAAGTAAAATTTTAATATTTGTGTAATATTAACCGATTTGTTTACAAATGTTCGCAACTTCTGCCTTTGTGAGCTCTATTAGGGCTGACGATGGAAGACGAATGTTCAAACCAATCTGCCCTGCGGATATGTGAACCTGATTAAACCTATCTGAGGAAGCATCGATAACTACTTGGAAACCTCGATTTAGCAATGCCAGCGGCGAAATCCCTCCAGTCTTCAAACCAGTTAGCTGCTCAGCCTGACGTTGGGTGGCTATTGATAATTTCTTTTCTCCAACTACTTTTGCCAGAGATTTTATGTCGACTTCTGAGACAGCGGGAACAAGTGCCAGGATAGGCTTTCCACGGCTCACCCGCGTTACCACGATAGTCTTGAATACCTGTTCTGGGGGAACTCCTAACAACTCAGCTGTCTCAAGAGCGCTGATTTTTTCGGTTGGCAGATCGAAAGCCTGATATTGGATATTGTGGACATCTAATAATCGGGTAATGTTATTCTGCTTCATTCTTTATAAGCCATTGAATACGATCGCTACCAAATCTTACAAAAAAAGCAGTTTTCATGAGAGTGAGCAACCATCTCGTTTACCTGGAAATTTTCAGATTCTGCTTTTAGGCAGCCTCAGCGTGAATATTGCCCCTCCCTGAGGATGGTTAGCTGCAGAGAGCGAACCACCATGAGCCTGGGCTAATTTGTATGCAATCGACAACCCCAATCCACTTCCGCCCTCGCCACGACTGCGAGATTTATCCGCGCGATAAAAACGCTCAAACACATGCGGTAAATCTTCAGCAGGTATACCAGGCCCATTATCCCTTACAGTCAAGGTAACAAGTTCTGTTTCTGGCTCGATAACAAGCTCAATAAATCCTCCATCTGGATTGTATCTTAATGCATTTGCCAGCAAGTTATTCAAGATTTGTTCAACTCGCTGTGGATCGATATCGACGGTTGTTGATGCCTCCCTGTTTTCTGACTCAATTAACTGGATTTCGATATCCCGGGCAGCAGCCTGGGGGATAAAACTTTCCATACTGCGCCTAATCAATTTATCTAAGTCGGTTGAGACTAATTCCAAGTTCAACTTACCGGCATCAGCCAGAGCTAGTGTGCGTAAATCCTCAACGAGACGAGTTAACATCTGATTCTGCTCGAGGATGGGGACAAGGTTGTCAGGATTGAGGGGATAAATCCCGTCTTTTAAGGCTTCGAGTTGAGCGCGCTGCACCGAGAGAGGTGTACGCAGCTCGTGGGCGATATCGGCAGTCATTGCTCGCCGGGAGGTTTCGGCTTCCTCCAGCGAAGCAGCCATATGGTTGAATGCCTGACCTAATTTTGCCAGTTCATCGTTCCCAGACACCGCTACTCGTTGTGAGAGATTTCCTCGAGCCAGGCTGCCAGCAGCGTTCGTAAGTGTCCTGATCGGACGCAGCAAGTGATATGCCAGTAATGATGCCAAAAGCAGGGAAAATCCTCCAGCAATCAAACCCGCTGTCAAAGCAGCCTGGTTGAGGCGTCCGAGCAAATCGCTTTCTTGAGCGCGGGTAAAGAATAAACCTCCTTCAGGCAGCAAAAATCCCACTTCTTCCTGGTTGACTATTAAGGGGATTGCATAGGTAAGCTCTTCCTGAGTTAGCTGTGTTTGGCTGTCAGACGAAGATGTATCCACAAGAACAATGCGGTTTACATCTGCCAGGCGTAATCGTTGGCCCATCATCCCGGGTATCATTCTGGGGCCACCGTGACCGGCACGCTGCATGTGTGCTGGCAATACAACAAGGTCTTCCACTCCCTCCCATGAGCGGTTTTCCTGGTAATACCTCTCCAGGGAATCGACCAGCTCATCCAGACCAATCATTCCACCTCGAAACATAAAGGTGCGCACTTCACTGGCAGTGCCTCTTCCCAATAACAGTGCAACACTACCAACAGAGATTAGAACGATCAAAGCAAATGAGAGAAATAAACGCAATCGCATACTGTTTTATCTGACAAAGCTTTATATTCAGGATAGATTTTTCTGCTCAATTGACGCCTCATTACTATCCCTTGATGAATCGATAGCCAATCCCGAAAACAGTTTCAATGTATCTCGGTTTCTTGGGGTCGAGCTCGATTTTGGCGCGCAGATTCTTGATGTGAGCATCGATGGTTCGCTGATAACCCTCGAAGGCGTTGTCTTGGATTGCATCGAGCAGCTGCAGGCGAGTAAAGGCACGTCCTGGCTGAGAGGCTAGCGCAACCAGCAGGTTAAATTCTGTCGGGGTCAGGTCGATAACCTGTCCCATGCGGGTGACCATGTGGGAATCCAGATCAACCTCCAGGTCAGCTGCTCGCAGAAAGGTTTTGCTAGTGGAAACTTGCCCTGACCGGCGCAGGACTGCCCGGACTCGGGCAACAACCTCCCGTGGGGAAAAAGGCTTGACAATGTAATCATCAGCGCCTAATTCCAACCCAACCAATCGATCTGCCTCCTCAACGCGTGCGGTGAGCATAATGATGGGTGTGTCGGTTTTTCGGCGGATCTCCCTGGCAACATCCAAACCATCCATACCTGGCAAGTGGAGATCCAGGATGACCAGATCAGGTCGTTGGTTTTCCCAGTTCGAAAGACCTGTGTCACCGCGATAAGCCGAGGACACCTTAAAACCACTTTCTTCCAGATACGCGCGCAGGATCTTTACCAGTTCTGGTTCATCTTCGATAATCAGGATAGATGTCATGTAATTAACTTCTCATTAAACTCCCATGTTTCCGCAAATCAATATCGCGGTAAAAGGTGATCAAGATTTTTAATTAATCGTGTTCATTGAGCTTTATTATAAAGCAGCGGTGGGTTGATTCCATACCAACCCACCGCGCTAAATTAAGCTTTCTGATTATATTCTCAAGGGATGGTTAATTCCCATGTGGTCCCCGACCGCCGCCAAAGCGACCTTGAACGCCTTCACCATGGCAGTTGCCTGAACCAAACCCGGCAGCGTACATTTGGGCTTTGCGTTCCAGCATGAGGTCAGCTTGCTCTTGGCTGATAACGCCATCGGCGACCATATCTTGAAGCACTTCACTGTGGACGCCGAACATCAGTGCTTGAATATCTTCTTCACCGAAACCTTGTGACTGGGCAATCTCCCAGCGCGTCTCGCCAGCATTCAACCGTTCCTGCACCTGCTCAGGGGTTAACCCAACAGCACCAGCAAAGGCATCCAGCATGTATTCATGCATTAATCCGGGTGTACCCATGTGGAAGCCGCCAACCATACCTGGCTCGATTCCTTCAGATTGGTAAAAGCCCATCATCCGGTGCTGGCGTCCAAAAGGCCGCTCACTATCTTCTGGCATGGCACGTCCCCAGAAGGGGAAAGGTGATTCGTCTGGCGGTTGCGTCTGAGCATAGACCAAGCCTGCAGTCCCAAGTGACACAATGATTAAACCAACAGCTAGACTCGCGATAATTAATTTCTTCATATGATACTGCTCCTTTCTAATGTTCCTAATTTACTCATATTACAGGAGTAATCCTGTTGATATTAGGATACAAGAACGTTGTGAAGAAATTGTGAAGACGGGTTGAAGGTTTTGTGAATGTTTCGCAGTTAATAGGGTAGGGATTTTTCTTGCGGTTGCATATGATGATTTCTGGTTTGTTCGATATTGGTTGCAAAGGGTCAGCTCTCCTCCCCGGCGAGAAGCCTGACTTTTTCCCAGGGAGGCAGGTTGGCTTCCTCCGCCAGGATATTGCGTAATTCGAAAATTTGATCCCGAAGCACAGCAGCTTTTTCAAATTCCAGGTTCTGGGCAGCTTCTTTCATCTGTTTTTCCAACTCATTAATCACGCGCATCATCTCATTTTTTGGTAATCCGGCTGCCCCACGGGTGCGGTACTGCGCGCGTTGTT
>JACUUU010000432.1 GCA_014859065.1 Anaerolineales bacterium | reverse complement strand
AATGACACGCAATGTAATTCCAGAATGAAGACCACTGACGGCGTGGAGGTATGGTGAGGTAAATGCGCCCCCACCCCAGCCCTCCCCCATTTCGCAAACTACGCTTATGGGGGAGGGGGAAGGGAGAGGGTAATTTTTCCTATCTTCGTTCATAATGGCATGCAATGTCATTTCCGATTTGCGATGACATCACTTTCATTCGTGATTTAGGAGCACTGATTCGCTGTGTAGGTACTCAGGGGTGCAAGGTAACTTCCACGCTGGTGAGGTGCACGTTGTCCCCGTGCGCGGGGCTGATATCACGCACGACTATGCGCCCCGGTTGTGCATACGTGACGGAGTATGCGATATCCACCTGGAAGAAACCCGGTATGCCCCACTCCGGAGAATCCACGATGACTGGTTCTTGAGCGATCACATCACCTTCTTCATCCTGCACTTCAACCACCAGGGTCTGTTCGAAGCTTGCCAAGCCAAAGCCATGTACATTCAGGCTGCCTCCAGAGATTACCTCTCCCATCTGAGGT
This sequence comes from Anaerolineales bacterium, assembly GCA_014859065.1. Taxonomy (GTDB): domain Bacteria; phylum Chloroflexota; class Anaerolineae; order Anaerolineales; family UBA4823; genus Kmv39. The sequence continues at coordinate 1,555 of JACUUU010000432.1, read as the reverse complement.
TGGATGATGCTGATCACCTCGCGGTAGGGTTCACGCACGAAGATGTCTTCTGGTCCATCCGGTGAAAAGGTAACCACAACGGAGGATAGATGAATGATATTATCGTCGCGAGCGCTCACATCGAAGACCTGGATGAAAATATTCTCCTCTGTATCTAAATCGAGATGTAGATCGAGCTCATAAGGACCACGCTCTCCCAGATCAGCCTGGATCGTAGTCGGTTCTTCGGCTAGCACATCCCCATTCGCATCGAGCACGTGCACCACCAGGGTTTGCTCGAAGGTGGGATCAGCTTCACCGGAAATGTGGATCGGGCTGGTGACAGTCGAGCCGTTGCCTGGGGTGAGAATCATGATCGTTTCGGGAGGCGGGATGAATGCTTTGTTCATTGCCAGGGGGATATAAATGGTGGCTTCCTCCTGAGCTCGTGCAGCTCGCTGCGAGATTGAAAGCCCAGCAAGACCGATCACAGCTACGATCAAGCTGAGCAAAATGGGCATAAACAGCAAATTCCTTGTGCGGTTAAGTTTCAACAAACTAGACCTCCTTTGGAAATATGGTGACGATTATAGTGCAAATTGGTTAAAATCTGGTTAAAAGTGGCTGGTTGCTCAAAGGCGCACGAATTTGCAAAGGTGTCTATCCCGCAGACTTGATAGCCGGCTTTAGTATAAGGGAGAAGTATTCGACCAGTTCCACAGGCGAGTTCTAGGATGGGAGGCTAACAATGCTTAGCAAGGTCGAGACAGAAATCAATATCGACCATGATGTTGTGGTCAAAGTCGTAATATTCGGCAAAATCGACTTACTTGGACAAGGTATTGTTCCCTTGGTTTACATGGTTAATTATTCCTAAGGATGCTCCTCAGGTGCCTCCACTTTGAGGCTAAATGTGCATGGATATAATTCGATCTTATTTTCTTGCACATCATAAGGGGTGTATCCATTGTAATAATACTGCGGGAATTCATGCAGAAATACTATCCTCAAACCGGCATCACAAAATGCGGTGATAATTTCTCCCATCGTCCAATGCCATTCGTAAGAGGGGTTTGGTATGGTTAGGTGCGGATCGGTGTAATCGCCCATGCTATCAAACTGCCATACTTCTTTACGGAAATAATTTCCCTGAATAATATTGGTGTTGGTCTCACCAGCATCGTTGAGTAAGACACTCCGAAACGGATGACCGTCAAAAATATAAAAGAAACCCTCATCAGACAACAATTGTCGCACGGTCTGCGCAAACAGTTGAATATCCGGTATCCAGCAAAGCACACCGGTCGATGAGAATACAATATCAAACTTCTCCTTGACCTTCTCCTTGACTTCAATAATATCTGCTTCGATAAAATTTGCTTTTATCCCCATTTGTCCTGCCAACTTGCGAGCATATTTCAATGATTCGGGCGAGATATCTATTCCGGTAACCTTAGCACCTAAAAGCGCCCATGACAGGGTATCGGTTCCTATATGACAGAGCAAGTGCAGCAAAGATTTGCCTTGCACATCACCGACCTCATTCCTGATTAGTTCGTTCAGCAAGGGGGTACCA